>NZ_JBHTJA010000049.1:0-52713 GCF_042675525.1 Actinomadura sediminis | reverse complement strand
CGCTCGCGGTGGGCGACGGCGCCGCGGGCGCCGCGGCGGCCCTCGCGCTGACCGGCGAGCCCGCCCGGTCGGCGCCGACCGCCGTCACGGGCGCGTCGAACGCGAACGGCTCGGTGTCGGCGGTCGCGGCGGCCGTCCTGCCGAGCGTCGTGTCGATCACCGCGCGGTCCGGGGCGGGCAGCAGCGGCGGTTCGGGCGTGATCCTCGACGAGAACGGGACGATCCTCACGAACGCGCACGTCGTCGAGGGGGCGCGGCAGGTGTCGGTGAAGTTCGGCGACGGCCGGACGGCGCAGGCGCGCGTGGTCGGCGGCGACCGGGCGAACGACATCGCCGTCCTGCGGGCGCAGGGGGTCTCGGGGCTGACGCCGGCCACGTTCGGCAGCACCGAGGGGCTCGCCGTCGGTGACCAGGTGCTCGCCATCGGCAGCCCGCTGGGCCTGGACGGCTCGGTGACCTCGGGGATCGTCAGTGCGCTCGGCCGGCAGGTCGGCGAGGGCGGCGAGCAGCCGGAGCAGCGGGCGCCCTGGCTGCCGCCCGGCCTGCAGGAGCGGCTCAGCCAGGAGGAGCAGACGGTGATCGAGAACGCGATCCAGACCGACGCGCCGATCAATCCGGGCAACTCGGGCGGCGCGCTCGTGAACATGTCCGGGCAGGTCATCGGGATCAACACGGCGATCGCCACCTCGGGCGGCGGCTCGGGCAGCATCGGCCTCGGCTTCGCCATCCCGATCGACAGCGCGAAGCGGACCGCATCGAAGATCATCGCGGACGCCTCGGTCTGACCCGGGGACGCCGTCCGGTCGAGCTCTGGGGGGAGCGGGCGGACGGGCGGCGCCGCGGGCAGGGGGACGTTCCCGGCCGGGCCGGGCACGGGAGCGCCCTCGGGAGGACGGCCGCGCGTCCCTTACCAGCGGGGACGCGCGGCCGTCCCCTGCGTCAGGCCCGTTCGGCGGGCGCCGGGATGGTGGGCCGGTGCCGCACTTTGGCGAGCATCCCGCGGGTGGTGGCCAGGTAGTGGTCGCGCGGGAGCGTCCGGATCCGTACCGGCAGGCGCGGGTACACCAGCGACAGCGCGCCGAGCAGCAGCCGGAACCGGAACCGCCGCGCGGCGTTCCACTTCCAGCCGTACTGCTCGCGGATCGGCGCGGGCATCAGCCCGGCGGTGAGCAGCCGGATCGCGGCCAGGCCCGGCGCGGCGAGGAAGCCGCCCGGCACCTTCGGGTACAGCACCTGGTCGGCGATGGCCCGCGACGCGTCGCTGATCTCGATCGTCCGCAGCATCTCGGCGTAGTACGCGCGGAAGTCCCGGTACGTCTCGGGCATCCGGCCCTCCGGGCAGCCGATGATCGTCGCGTAGACCTTCGTCTGCCCGTAGAACTCCTCCAGCTCCCGCTCGTCCAGTTCGCGGCGGAAGAGCGCCTGGTAGAACTGCGCGGCCACGGCGAACAGGGTCGCCGCCACCCACACCTGCAGGTCGGGGTCGTTCGCCCGGTATCCGGGGCCGGTGACCTGCTCGTGCCCCTTCCAGACGAGGGCGCTGAACGTCTCGGCCTCGTCCTTCGTGCCGAACTGCACCGCGTACAGCCACCCCATGGTGTTGCGCAGGCGGCGCAGCGGATCCTCGTGCGTATAGCTGTGGTCGTGAACGCCCTGGGCCACCTGCGGGTGGGCGGTCTGGAGCAGCGACGCGGCGCCGCCCGCCGCGATCAGCGCGCCCTCCCGGGTGATCACCCGGATCAGGTCCTCGTCCCGGAACAGTCCCTCGGTCATGGCGATCAGTGTAAGTAAGTGCTTGCCGACGCGAAAACCCGGGGGACAAGATCGCCCCGCACCGGGGATAATCACCCGCATGTCCGACTCGATCCCGATCCGCGGCCCGGTCTCGATCCCCGAGACCGAGCTGCGCTGGCGTTTCTCCCGCTCCTCGGGGCCGGGCGGGCAGCACGTCAACACCAGCGCGACCGCCGCCGAACTCTCCTTCGACGTCGCCGCCTCGCCGTCCCTCCCCGAGCCCTACCGGTCCCGCGCCCTCGAGCGCCTCGCGGGACGGCTCGTCCGAGGCGTCCTCACGATCCGCGCCGAGGAGTACCGCTCGCAGGTACGGAACCGTGATGCCGCCCGCGCGCGCTTGGCGTCGATCCTTGCCGACGCCATCGCGCCACCACCGAAGAAGCGAATCCCGAAGAAGATGCCCCGCGGCATCAACGAACGCCGCCTGGAGAACAAGAAACGACGCTCGGCCGTCAAACGCCAACGCTCCCGCCGCTGGGACTGACCCCGGACAGGCGGCCGGGCGTGCCGCACAAGGTCGTCCGCCGCGTTCCGGCGGGCCGGATCCGGGCACGGTGGCGATCTTGCCGACCCCGGGCGGCTTCCCCGAGACTGGAGAGCCGATCTCGGCGTCGCGCCTGAAGGGGGCCGGACGTGCCCGTCAAGCCGTGGGGTGCCGGCACCGTCGCGGGTCGCGTCCGGGCACTGGCCGCCCTGGCCCTGCTGGCGCTGGCGGTACTGGTCGCCTCCGCGTACGCGGCGGTCGGGGACGCCCGCGAGGGGGTGCGGACCCTCGGCGAACGCGAGGGGCCCCTGGCGGAGAGCATCGGCGACATGTACCTCGCGCTCACCGACATGGACGCGCAGGTGACCCGTGTCCTGCTGACCGGAGGCGAGGCCGGGTGGCTGTGCGCGCCGGAGACGGCGGGCGCCGGCTGCGAGCGCAGCGGCGCGCGGTACGCCTACGACATCCGGCGCGAGGACGCCCAGCGGGCCGCGCTGTCGGCGGCGCGGACGGGACGGACGGACGGGCCGCGGATGCGGACCGTCCAGTCGCTGCTGAACGGGCTGCACGAGTACGACCGGCACGTGCAGGCGGCGATGGCCGCGGCGGCGGGCCCCGGCACGCAACCGCCCCCGGAGGCGGTCCGGGAGTACCGGGCGGCGACCGCCCTCATGACCCGGGAGCTGCTGCCCAAGGCGTCCAACCTGGCCGCGGCGGAGACCGCCGACGTCACGACCGCCTACCGGGAGGGGCGCTCGTCCGTCCTCGCGGGCCGGCTGCGGGTCCTGGGCGCGGGGCTGGCCCTGCTGGCGGCCATGGCGAGCCTGCAGGTGTACCTGGCGCGGCGCTTCCGCCGCCTGGTGTCCCTGCCGCTGGCCGTGGCGCTGGTGGGCGCGCTGGCGCTGACGGCCACGCTGTCGGCCCGGCTGACCACCGAGGCGGAGCGGCTGCGGACGGCCAAGCGGACGGGCCTCGACCCCGCCCTCGACCTGACCCGCGTCCGGGCGCTCGGCACCGGCATGTACACGGACCGGGCACGCCAGATCCTGGACCCGGACAACGCCGACCGGTACGACCGCAGGTACCTCGACAAGTCCCAGACGATCCTCTACGTCGCCGAGGCGTCCGACCTGGACGCCTACTACCGGGCACTGGGCCGGAGCACGGACTTCGGCGGCCACCTCGGCAGGCGGGCGCGACGGGACCTGCCGCATCCGAGGGCGGGCGGCACCGGCGACCTGCTGGCGGCCTACCGGAACTACCAGGACCTCGACCGCACCGTCCGGGGACTGGCCGGGGACGGACGCCTCGACAGGGCCGCCCGCGCGCACCTGGACCCGCGCTGGCGGCATCTGCCGCACCCCGCCTTCCGTGCGTACGACCGCGAGCTCGACGCCCGGATCAGCCATCACCAGGCCCACCGGGTCCACGCCGCGCTCGAGGCCGAGCGGGCGCTGCGGCCGATGACGTGGCTGCCGCCGGTCGCGGCGCTCGCCATCGGGGCCCTGATCGTGGCCGGGATCTGGCCGCGCCTCGCCGAGTACCGCTGAGAACCGGGAGCCGTCCGTGCGCACCGTCCACAGTGCCCGAACCCGCGTCGCCACGGCCGCCTTGGCCGGGCTCTCCGTCGTGTCACTGGCGGCGGCCCTGGCGGTCGCGCCGCTGGTGTACGGCGGCGAACCCGAGTCGGTCACCGGACGGGACGAGCTGGTCATCGGCGTCGACGACGGCCTGCCGGGCCTGTCCGCGCGGACCGGGGACGGGACGCTCGAGGGCTTCGAGATCGACGTGGCCACCTACGTCGCCGGACGGCTCGGCGTCGCCCCGGCGGACGTCACGTTCCGGCCGATCCGTTCGGACGGCCCCGAGGACGCGCTGCGCGACGGCACGATCGACATGGCGGTCACGACCCGTCCCGTCACCGCGGAGCGCAGGGACCGGGTCACGTTCGCCGGGCCGTACTACCTCGCGCACCAGGACATCCTCGTCCGGCAGGGCGACCGGTCCATCGAGACCGTCCGGGACCTGCGCGGCAAGAGGGTCTGCAAGGTGCCCGGCTCCGGATCCTGGGAGGTGGTGGCCGGCGAGCGGGAGGTGGCCGCCGCACCGGTCCCGATGGCCTCCTACGGCGACTGCGCCGAGGCGCTGGCCGCCGGGCGCGTCGACGCCGTGACGACCGACGACCTCGTCCTCGCCGGGCTCGCGACGGCCGTCCCCGGCACCACCGTCGTCAACGCGTCCTTCACGGACGTGAAGTACGGCATCGCCCTCCGCAAGGGGGACCGGGAGGGATGCCTCGCCGTGAACCGCGTCCTGACCGGCATGTACCAGAACGGCGCCGCCGCGACCATGCTCGACCAGTGGTTCGGCACGTCCGGCCTGGACCTGCCCGCCACGGTCCCCCAGTTCGAGGGCTGCCCCTGATCGCCGCCCCGACCGCTGCGGCGCCAGGGCCGGACCCGCCGCCCCGCTCCTCGCCGCTACGGCTTGCGGCCCACGCCGCCGGTCATGAAGCGGACGTCGATCGTGCTGGCGTCGACGACGGGCTCGTCCGGGCGCCACAGCGGCAGCGGGACCAGTCCGGGCGGGAGGATCTCCAGGCCGTCGAAGAACGCCGCCAGTTCCGCCGGGGTCCGCACCCGGCCGGTCCCGAGCTGTTCGAGGAGCTGCTTCTCGAGCTCGACCGACTCGGGGGCGTCGCCGAGGCGGGTGAAGTTGGTGATGAAGAAGTACGATCCGCTCGGCACGGACTCGCGCAGCGTCTTGACGATCTCCCCGGGCCCCTCGTCGTCGGCCAGGTGGTGCAGGATGCCGCAGAGCATCACGCACACCGGCTTGGAGAAGTCGAGGAGGCGGCGCACCTCGGGGCGCTGAAGGAGCGCGCCGGGCTCGCGGATGTCCGCGGTCACCACCGTCGTGTTCGGGTTGTCGGCCAGGATCGCCCGGCCGTGCGCGAGCACGATCGGGTCGATGTCCACGTAGACGACACGGGCCGCGGGGTCGATCTCCTGCGCCACCTCGTGGGTGTTCCGCACCGTCGGCAGCCCCGACCCCAGGTCGAGGAACTGCGTGATGCCCTCCTCGGCCGCCAGGTACCGCACGACCCGGTGCAGCATCGCGCGGTTGTGCAGGGCGATGTCCCGCAGCTCCGGCATGATCTTCAGGCTGGCCTCGGCGACCTGACGGTCGACGGCGAAGTTGTCCTTGCCGTTCAGCATCACGTCGTACACGCGAGCGGCGGTCGGGACGTCGGTCGGAATGTCCGGGGGCACCTCGGCCATATGTGCCTCATTCAGTTGGAGGGGACTTCCCCGGCATCGTAGCCCGCGCGCACCCCGAATCGGCGCGGATTCGCCGAGACGCGCCGAGCGCGGGCGCCGGCGCGGGCTCGCCGATCGTCCGGACGGCGAGCGCGCAGAGCGCGAACGTCGCGCCGAGGACGGTGGGGCCGATCCAGCCGGCGGCGTCGAACAGCGCGGTGGTCGCGGCCGCCCCCGCGGCGGATCCGAGCGAGTAGAAGACCATGTAGCCGCCGATCGCGGAACCGGTGCGGCCGGGGTAGGCGGCGGTGAGCGCGTGCTGGTTGCTCACGTGCACGGCCTGGACGGCGAAGTCGAGCAGGATCACGCCGAGGACCAGCAGCGGCAGCGACCACGTGAGCTGCCCGATCGCGACCCAGGAGGCGAGCAGGAGCACCAGCGCGATGCCGGTGACCCGGCGCGCGTGCCCCGCGTCGCCCCAGCGTCCGGACCGGGCGGCGCCCAGGGCGCCGGCGAGCCCGGCGAGGCCGAACAGCCCGATCTGCGCTTCGTCCAGGTGCCAGGGCGGACCGGCCAGGGGCAGCGCCATGCCGCTCCACAGGGTGCCGAACGAGGCGAACAGGAAGAACGCGACGAGCCCGCGGCCGAGGAACAGCGGCCGGACGAACAGCCCGCCGAAGGACCGGAGGATCCGCCCGTACCCCGGCGCGTCCGGACGGGCGTCCGCGGCCGGCAGGGTGAGGGCGAGCGGCGCGAGGACGGCGGCGAGGACCGCCAGGGCCAGGTAGACGCTCCGCCATCCCCACGCGTCCGCGAGGGCGCCCGCGACGACGCGCCCGCCGAGGATGCCGATCACCACGCCCGACGTCACGATGCCGAGGTCGCGCCCCCGCTCGGCGGCCGGGGAGACCGCCGCCGTGTACGCGACGGTGGTCTGGACGACGACCGCGAACACGCCCGCGACGGCCAGCCCGGCGAACGCGGCCCAGGCGGCCGTGGCGGCCGCGGTGACCGCCGTCCCGGCGGACACCAGCGCGAGGTGCGCGGCGATCAGGCGCCTGCGGTCGAGCATGTCGCCCAGCGGCACCAGCAGCACCAGTCCCGCCAGGTATCCGAGCTGGCCGGCGGCCACGAACCAGCCGAGCGAGTCGGGCGGGACGTCCAGGTCGCGCCCCATCGGCGCCAGCACCGGCTGCCCGGCGTAGACGCTCGCCACCGCGGCCCCGCACACGACCGCCGCCAGCAGCCTCGTCCTCCGGTTCACGGGCGCCCCCATCTGGTTTCATTTTGCAACCGAACGGAGCGTAGGGCAGACTGGTTTCAATACGCAACTCATTGGAGGGGTGATGGCCGGCGACACCGGCGGGCGGCGGCCCGCCTGGACGGACCCGGACTGCCCGGTCGCCCGCACGGCCGACCTGGTCGGCGACCGGTGGAGCCTGCTCGTCGTCCGCGACGCGATGGACGGCGCCCGGTCGTTCACCGACTTCCAGCGGCGCACCGGCATCGCCCGCAACATCCTCGCCGAACGGCTTCGCAGGCTCACCGCGCACGGGCTGCTGGCCCAGGTCGATGCCCCTTCGGGCAGGCGCAGGCTGTACGCGCTCACCGAGGCGGGCAAGGACCTCTTCCCCGTGATCGTCACGATGCGGCAGTGGGGCGAGCGCCACGCCTTCGACGCCGGCGAACCGCACTCGGTCCTGGTCGACCGCGACGGCGCGCGCGTCCCCGACGTCGTGCCCGCGGCGGCCGACGGAACGCCGCTGACGAGCGAGACGACCTCGGTGCTCCGGCGGCCCTGAGCACCCGTTCCGGCGCCCGCGCGGCGCGCGCACCCGGTCTCGCCCTCCCCGGACGTCACGGCTTCGTAAGGGTCGGCGGGCCGCTTCCGCGGATAGCGTCACGCCCATGAAGAAGGCGATCGTGATCGTGATCGGTGCCGCGCTGCTCGCGGCCGGGTGCGGCGGCGGGGACGGGGACGGCGACGGCGGGTCCGCCGCCGTCGAACCGACGGCCGCCGCGCCCGGAAGTACGGCCCCGCAAACCCCGGGCGAGACGGGCGGGACGGGCCAGAACGTCCCGGAGGCGCTGCGGTTCAAGGGCGAGACGCTGGACGGTGAGCCGTTCGACGGGGCGACCCTCGCGGGGAAGCCGGTGGTGTTCTGGTTCTGGGCGCCCTGGTGCCCCAAGTGCATCGCCGAAGGGCCCGACGTGGCCAAGGCCGCCGAGAAGTACGGGGACCGGGTCTCCTTCGTCGGCATCGGCGGCCTGGAGAAGGACGCGGGCCGGTTGCAGGGGTTCGTGTCCCGGACGAGCTCGAAGGGCCTCACCCATCTGGACGACCGGACCGGCGACCTGTACGCCCACTTCGACGTCGCCGCGCAGTCCTCGTTCGTCTTCATGGCGCCGGACGGCACGACGAGCAGGGCGTCCGGGCCGCTCGGGGCCGCCGAACTGGGCCGGCACGTCGACGAACTGCTCGGCTGACCGGTGAAGGAGATCTCGCTGGCGCTGGCGGCCGGGTCGGTGGCCGCCTTCAACCCGTGCGGCTTCGCGCTGCTGCCGTCCTACCTGACGCTGCTCGTCGCCGCGCCCGGCACGGGCGGCGTCCGGCGGGCGCTGCGGCTGTCGGCCGCGATGACGGCGGGGTTCGTCACCGTCTTCGGCGTGTTCGGGCTGCTGATCTCGGTGCTGACCTCATCGGTCCAGGAGTACCTGCCGTGGGTCACCATCGTCGTGGGCGTGGCCCTGGTCGCGCTCGGCGGGTGGCTGGCGGCCGGGCGCGAGCTGAACGTCCGGGTGCCGCGCCTGCGGACGGGCGGGCCGTCGGGGTCGCTCGCGGGCCTGTACGGGTACGGGCTCTCGTACGCCGTCGCCTCGCTGTCGTGCACGATCGCCCCGTTCCTGGCCGTCACCGGGCTGGTGTCGGGCGGGACGGGCGTCGCCGCCGGGCTGGCGGCGTTCGTCGCGTACGGCGTCGGCATGGGGCTGGTCGTGGGGCTGCTGTCGATGCTGGTGGCGCTCGCGCACGACGCCGCGGTGGCGCGCACCCGCCGGATCCTGCCGCACGTCTCCCGCGTGAGCGGCGTCCTCCTGATCGCGGCCGGGCTCTACGTCGCCTACTACGGCTGGTACGAGGTGCAGGTCTTCGCGGGCGCGGACGCCGACTCGGCGGTCGTCGGCACCGCCACCGAGATCCAGGGCGCGCTGTCCGGCTGGGTGGAGCGGATCGGGATCTGGTGGATCGCCGCCGCCTTCGCCGGGCTCACCGCCGCCGCCGTGGCGGCGCGCCGGCTGCGGACCCGCGAACGGGACGCGGACACCGAGGGCGAACCGGCGGGCCGGCCCGGCTGAACCGGCCCGGCTGAACCGGCCCGGCACGACCGCTCACGCTCGCCGATGCGCGTTCACCGGCGCGCCACCGGGCGGCCACGAAGTCCATATCGGCGTGTTCCACCGTGGGTCTATGCGAATCGTCATCGTCGGGGGCGGTGTGCTGGGCACGATGCACGCCGCCGAGGCCGTCCGGCGCGGCCACTACGTCCTCCAGGTGGAGCGCGAGCCCGAGGCGCGCGGCGCGTCCGTGCGCGACCTCGGCCTGGTGCGGGTCGGGGTCCGCGCGGACGGCGCCGAGCTGTCCACGGCGCTTCGCGCGCGCGAGCTGTGGGAACGCATCGGCCGGGACGTGCCGGGCGCGGGCTTCCGCGCGAACGGGTCGCTGACCGTCGCCCGCACCGACGCCGAGCTCGCCGCGCTCGGGGACGTCGCCGAGCGCCCGGACGCGGCCGAGCGCGGCTTCAAGCTCCTCGACGCCGAAGAGGCCCGCGCCGTCAACCCCGCGCTGCGCGGCGCGATGCGCGGCGCGCTGTGGTGCGAACGGGACGCGGCCGTCGAACCCGGGGCCGCCCTGCCGGCCGTCCGCGCGCGCCTCGCCGCGTCGGGCCGGTACACGTGGCGGCCCGGCCGCGAGGTGCGCGGCCTCGGCGACATGCGCGACGTCGGCACCGCGTCCGTCCGCGACGATCACGGCGCGACCCATGAGGCCGACGCCGTCGTCCTGTGCACGGGCGCGCGGCCGTCGGGGCCGGTGCGCGAACTCGCGCCCGGCCCGCCAGTCCGCCGGGTGCGCCTGCGGCTGATGCGGACGGCGCCGCTGGACGAGCCGCTCACGACGTCCGTCGCCGAGCACGCCGCGCGGCTCCTCGTCGTGCAGCGCCTCGACGGCGGCCTGACCATCGGCGAGCCCCGCGCCCACGACGAGCCGGGCTCGCCCGGCGACGACGAGGCCGCCCACGACCGCCTGCGGGACGCCGCCGAGGCCGTCCTCGGGCGTCCCCTCCCGCCCGTCCGCCGCCGCTGGGCGGACGTCCACGCGCGGTGCGCCGACGCGTCCCGGATCGTCCACCGCGAGCGGGTCGCCGAGGACGTGTGGCTCGTCACCGGCACCGGCGAGAGCGGCCTGACCTGCTCCCCCGCCATCGCCGAGGACACCGCGAACGAATTGGGCCTGTGACGGCGCGGCCCGGCGGGAGGGTCGGTGCGGACCCGCCCACCGGGCCGCCGGCGAGGGTCGGCGTCAGCCGAAGTACTCGATGAAGGGGACCTTCTTGCTCGGGTCCGAGGCGGTGCCCGCGCTGACGACGGCGGACGTGCCGGGGCGTGCGTCGATGTCGCCCGCCTGGACCGTCCCGGCGCGCGACGGGCCGTTGTGGGTGGTCCAGCGGGCGCCGTCGTAGTGCATGTACTGGGTCTTGCCGCCGGTCGTGATCGGGAGCATGACCACGCCGCTGCCGCCGTCCGACGACAGGCCGATGCCCGCGGCGTTCAGCGGGGTGTCGATCGTCCGCCAGGACGAGCCGTTCCAGTGCATGAGCGCGTTGGTGATCTGGGCGTTCTGGCGGACGCGCAGGACGTACACGTTGTTCGCGGAGTGCGCCACGATGCGGTGCATCGTGCCCTGGTAGCCGGGGACGCCCATCCCGCCGGGAACGACCCTGGTCGTCCACTTGGCGCCGTTCCAGTGCATGACGAGGCCGTTGACGGAGGTGCCGTTGGACGACACGGTCCCGGCGAGCCACACGTCGTTGGCGGAGTTGACGTCCACGGCGGTGATGGTCGACGAGGGCGGGAGCGGGACCTTCGGGTCGACCCAGGCGCTGCCGGTCCAGCGGAGGATGGCGCAGGGGCCGCCGGCGGCGGCGTCGATGCCGGCGATCGACCAGGCGGAGCCGTCGGGGGCGGCGTCCACGGCCGTCGGGAATCCGACGAGCGGGTACGACACCTCGCTCCACTTGGTGCCGTTCCAGTAAAGGCCCTTGGTGCCGTTCCAGCTGTAGCCGACGACCCACGCCCTGTTCGCGTTCGCGACGGCGACGTCGGTGGGGGTGAAGCCGATGGGGCTCTGGTCGGCGACCCAGGCGGAGCCGTTCCACCGGACGAGCTTGGCCTGCGGGTTGAAGAGGTCGCCCGCGGACCCGACGGCCCAGCCCGCGTTCTTCGCACCGAAGTCGACCTTGTCGAGGGTGCCGTTGTAGTTGAGGGCCGCGCTGGGGATGTCCCGCCAGCCGGCGGCGTGGGCGGGCGCCGCCAGGGCGAGCGTCCCGGCGCCGCAGGCCACGGCGGTGACCATCGCCGCTTTCCGTCGCATATCCGCTCCCAAGATCCAGTTTTGGCAGGGATCACAGTACGGGACCGCTTACTCGTCGGTAAGGGGTGTTCCGGATCAGGCCACAGAAAAAGAAGAAAACGCCCGGAACCGAAGTTCCGGGCGTTCTCTGCGTGACCCGCGAGACGCGAAGGGTTACTCGCCCTTCCAGTTCGGCTTGCGCTTCTCCGCGAAGGCCGCCGGGCCCTCCTGGGCGTCCTTGGACGTGAACACCGGCAGCGTGATCTCCTGCTGCTTCTGCCACGTCTCGGCGTGCGACCAGTCGGGCGACTCGACGATGATCTTCTTGGTGGCGGCGAGGGCCAGCGGGGCGTTCTCGCCGACCTTCAGCGCCAGCTCCTTGGCCGCGGCGAGCGCGCCGCCCGACTCGGTGAGCCGGTTGACGAACCCGAGTTCGGCCATCCGCTCCGCGGCGTACTTGTCGCCGGTCAGCGCCATCTCCATGGCGATGTGGAACGGGATGCGCTGCGGCAGCCGCAGGAGGCCGCCGCCCGCGGCGACGAGGCCCCGCTTCGGCTCGGGCAGCCCGAACTGGGCGTCCTTGGCGGCCACGACCATGTCGCAGGAGAGGGCGACCTCGCAGCCGCCGGCGAGCGCGTAGCCCTCGACCGCGGCGATCAGCGGCTTGGTGGACGGCCGCTCGACGATGCCCGCGAACCCGCGGCCCTCGACGATCGGGTTGTCGCCGGTGAGGAACCCCTTCAGGTCCATGCCGGCGCAGAACGTGCCGCCCGCGCCGGTGAGGATGCCGATCGACAGGTCCTTGCGGGTGTCGAGCTCCTCCATCGCGGCCGCGATGCCCTGTGCCACGGCGCTGTTGACGGCGTTCTTGGCCTCGGGACGGTTGATCGTGATGGTGAGGACGGCCCCGTCCTCTTCGGTCAGAACAGCGTCGGACATTCAGTGCCTCACTTCGGCTGGAAGCGGATACCACCGTCGAAGCGGATGGTCTCGCCGTTCATGTAGTCGTTCTCGATGAGGGACTTGACCAGGTGCGCGAACTCCGCCGCCGTGCCCATCCGCTTCGGGAAGGGGACGGGCGCGGCCAGCTTGGCCTTGAACGCCTCCGCGGCCTCGCCCTCGCCGTAGATCGGGGTGTCGATGATGCCGGGGCAGATGGTGTTGACGCGGACGCCGATCGCGGCGAGGTCGCGGGCGGCGGGCAGCGTCATGCCGACGATGCCGCCCTTGGACGCCGAGTACGCGATCTGGCCCGTCTGGCCCTCGAGGGCGGCGATGGACGCGGTGTTGATGACGACGCCGCGCAGGCCGTCGGCGTCCGCGGGGTCGGTCTTGGAGATGGCGGCCGCGCCGACCCGCATCAGGTTGAAGGTGCCGATGAGGTTCACCCGGATGACGGTCTCGAACGCGCCGAGGTCGTGCGGGGTGCCGTCGCGGCCGACGGTCCGCGACGCCCAGCCGATGCCGGCGCTGTTGACGATGACGCGCAGGGGGGCGCCGGTGTCGACGGCGGCCTGCACCGCGGCCTGCACCTGCTCCTCGCTCGACACGTCCGTCTTGACGAAGACGCCGCCGATCTCGTCGGCGAGTGCCTTGCCCTTGTCCTCGTTCAGGTCGGCGACGACCACCTTGGCGCCCGCGGCGGCCAGCGATCGGACGGTGGCCTCGCCGAGACCGCTCGCGCCACCGGATACGACGGCGGAAACTCCGTTCAGGTCCATAAGCAGCACCTTACGTGAGGGACCGAATGTGGTTCGGGGTGATGTTACCCAGACGTCACCGCGCGCTCTGCTCACACCCCGGCGGATTGCGGAGGCACGGATGTTACTCAGGAGTCACACTAGGGGTCGTGTTTGCCCCCGGCCGCTCCGGGCACCCGCCCTACCGGATCCGAGGGGAGGACGATATGAGCGAACGACCGGCGCAGAGCCAGTCCTACCCGGGGCACACGGGCGACATGGCCCCCGAGCCCAAGGACGAGATGCGCGACTACACCGGCAGCGGACTGCTGGAGGGGCGCCGCGCGCTGATCACCGGCGGGGACTCCGGCATCGGCCGGGCCGTCGCCGTCGCGTTCGCCAAGGAGGGCGCGGACGTCGCGATCACCTACCTCAGCGAGGACGACGACGCCCGGCGCACCGCGGACCTCGTGACCGCGACCGGCCGCCGCTGCGTCACGTTCGGCGGCGACCTCGCCGAGGAGCGGCACGCCCGGGAGATCGTGCGGCACACCGTCCGCGACCTCGGCGGACTGGACGTCCTCGTCCTGCACCACGGCACCCAGACCCCCGTGCAAGACGTCCGCGAGATCGACGACGCGCAGCTCCGCCGGACGTTCGACGTGAACGTCTTCGCCGTGTTCTGGACGATCCAGGAGGCGCTCGACCACCTCGGGCCCGGCTCGTCCATCGTCATCACCGGCTCCATCAACGGGCTGCGCGGCAACAAGACGCTGATCGACTACTCGGCGAGCAAGGCGGCGGTGATGGCACTGACCGCGTCCCTCGCGCAGAACCTCATGGACCGCGAGATCCGCGTCAACTGCGTCGCGCCCGGCCCGGTCTGGACTCCGCTGATCCCCTCGACGCTGGAGCCGGAGAAGGTCGAGAGCTTCGGGCGGCAGGCGCCGATGGGCCGCGCCGCCGACCCCGACGAGGTCGCGCCGTCGTACGTCTTCTTCGCCGCGAACCGCACGTCGTCGTACTACTCGGGCCAGACGCTCGTCCCGGCCGGCGGCGAGATCCACCCGGGGTGAGGCCCATGGGCCTGCGGCGCAGCGACCCCGCCGAGCCCGGCTACCGACGACGCAAGAGCGGCAAAGGCTTCACCTACATCGGCCTGGACGGGCGCACGCTCACCGACCCGGACGAGCGCGCCCGCATCAAGTCCCTGGTCATCCCGCCCGCCTGGCGGGACGTGTGGATCTGCCCGGACGCCGACGGCCACATCCAGGCGATCGGCACCGACGCCGCCGGGCGCCGCCAGTACCTCTACCACGAGGAGTGGCGCGAGCAGCGCGACCGGGAGAAGCACGAGCACGTCCTCGACCTGGCCGAACGGCTCCCGGACGTCCGCGCGCGGCTCGCCGGGCACCTGTCGGGACGCGGGTACGGGCGCGAGCGCGTGCTCGCCGCGGCCGTCCGCCTCATCGACCTCGGTTTCTTCCGGATCGGCGGTGAGGAGTACGCGGCGGGCAACGGAACGTTCGGGCTCGCGACCGTCCTGCGCGAGCACGTCACGTGCCGGCGCGGCCGGGTGACGTTCGAGTATCCGGCGAAGGGGGCGAAGGAGCGGCACCAGTCGGTCGCCGAGGAGGACGTCTGCAAGGTCGTCGCCGGGCTCATGCGCCGCAAGGACGAATCCCCCGAACTCCTGGCATACCGGACGCGCGACGGCTGGCACGACGTCACGACGTCCGACATCAACGACTTCGTCCGCGAGATCACCGAGGGCGACTTCACCGCGAAGGACTTCCGCACCTGGCACGCGACCGTCCTCGCCGCCGTCGGCCTCGCCGTCTCCGCCCCGCGGGCCGGCGACTCCGAGACGGCCCGCAGGCGCGCGGTCGTCCGCGTCGTGAAGGAGGTCGCCGCCTACCTCGGCAACACCCCGGCGGTCGCCCGCGCGTCCTACATCGACCCCCGCATCATCGCCCTCTACGAGGACGGGCGCACCATCGCGCCCGCCCTCGAGGCCCTCGGCGTCGAGGCCGAGCCGGGCGAACTCGCCACGCAGGGGCCGGTCGAACGGGCCGTCCTCGACCTCCTGCGGTCCGCGTGATCACCAGGCGGACACGCGTTCCTCCGCCCGCTCGGCGCCCGCGCTCCCGGCCGTCTCCAGGCGGTACAGCGCGTACGCGTGCTGGAGCACCGGCAGCGCCACGTTCCGGACCCGCACGCCGCCCTTCGTGATGCCCTTCTCCGTCCCCTTGTGGGCGTGCCCGTGGACGGCCAGGTCCGCGCCCGCCGCGTCGATCGCCTCGCCCATCAGGTAGCTGCCGAGGAACGGGAAGATCTCCGGCGGCTCCCCCTCCAGGGTGTCGTCGACCGGCGAGTAGTGCGTCAGCGCGACCCGCACGTCGGCGTCCAGTTCCAGCAGCGCCGTCCCGAGCCGGGCGGAGAAGTCCCGCGTGTGCCGGACGAACTCCTTCATCTCGGGCTCGCCGAACTCACCGGCGCACTTGCCCTCGAACCCCCCGCCGAACCCCTTCCCGCCCGCGACGCCGAACCGCACGCCGCCGCAGTCCACGACCGTCCCGTCCCCCTCCAGCACCGTGATGCCCGCGTCCCGCAGCAGCGCGGAGATCCCGTCCTCGAGGTCGCTGTGGTAGTCGTGGTTGCCGAGCACGGCGATCACCGGGACGCCGAGGTCGCGCAGCTCCCCCGCCGCGACCCGGCCCTCCTCCAGCGTGCCGTGCCGGGTGAGGTCGCCGGCCACCAGGAAGACGTCCGCGTGCTCGGCGATCTCGTGCAGGTGCGCCCGGTACTTCCCGGCCGACTCCGGGCCGACGTGCAGGTCCCCCGCCGCCGCGACACGGATCATGAGATCCTCTCCTCCCGGTCCGGCTCCCGGACCTCGAAGACGGACACCTCGTTGCAGATGCGATGGCCCTCCGCCGCGGCGCGCGCGGCCTCCTCGACGTCCCGCCGCTGCTCCTCGCTCGCCACCTGCCCCCGCAGATGGACGACGTCCCCGCGGACGTCCACGCGGATGCCGAGCTCGTGCGCCTCGGTCGCGAGCCGTTCCTGGATATGGGCGGATATGTACGCGGACGGATCGGTCACAGTACGCCCCCTTCGATGACGTTCAGCCGGGCGAGCAGCGTGAGGAACGCGTAGGCGTACGGCGAGTCGGCGGTCTCGGCGGCCACCCGCGGCCAGTCCACCTGCTCCCGCAGCGCCCGGCACACGTGCAGGAACCCGCTGAAATCACACGTCGTCTCGGTGAACGCCAGCAGCCGCATGATCGCCAGATCGGTCGGGTGCAGCACGGGCATGAACACCGCGCCCACCGGGATCTCCCGCGTCCGGCTCAGCAGCTCCGCGTTCACCGGCCGCCCCGACGGCGTGTGGATCAGGTCGATCACGTGATCGCCGTCGCACGCCTTCTCCAGCCAATTCTCGGGGCTCTCCAGGTGCGTCATGCCCGCCTCGCCGAGCGCCTCGAGCGCGGCGCCGACGTCCTCCGGCCGCACGACGAAGTCGACGTCGTGCGTCGACACCGCCGCCCCGTGCGCGTACGCGGCGAACCCGCCCGCGAGCGCGTACCGGACGTCCGCGTCCCGCATCGCCGCCGCGGCCCGCTTCAGGCTCGGCAGCAGCCCCTCCGCGGGCCCGCCCGGCCCCGGCGCCCCGGACCCGCGCCCGGCCGTCCACGACCGGGCCTGCACATCGACCACGTGCTCCCCTGACTTCGACGGCGCTCGCGTTCGCGGTACCCGCAGAAACCCGCATCAATCCGGCGAGATCCCGCATCCGCCGCTCCCTTTCCGCGGAGCGACGCCCATGCGCCGCGAGGGGCGGGCGACGCGGCGGCGGCCTCGGGGGCGGGCCTGCCGGGTCCCGGCCCCGAGGCCGCCGCGCTCACCTTCCGGTCAGCAGTCGATCAGCTCCGGCGACTGGTTGAGGAGCTGGGCGCGGGGGGAGGTGAAGCGCGCGTGGCGGTCGGGGGTGGCTTCGGCGCGGGGGTCGAAAGCGGCGACGCGGTGGCAGTTCTGGAAGGCCAGGCGGACGCCGAAGTGCCGTTCGAGGGCGCCGCGCATCGCGTCGCTGGCGAGAGCGCGCAGCAGCTCGCCGCGGGCGCGCTCGTCCGGCGGCGGGGTCCGGTTGTCGGCGAAGCCCTCGCCGCCGTCCCGCATCCGCTCGACGACCTCGCCGATCACCTCCCACGCGTACGGCAGCGAGGCGCGGACGCACGCGACGAACGACGCGTCGTCCACCTCTCCCTTCATCGCGGCCTCCATGAGCCGGTCGTCGACGGTCAGCGACATGACGCACTCCCTCTCTGCGGTCGGGGCAGGACGCCTCCACTCTCACATGAAAACGGTTGTCATTTCCAGTGGCGCGCCGTAGGGAGTTTCCGGACGAACGACTACGAGGCGGGCGGGGTCGCGGGACGGCCGAAGCAACTGCCGAGAGGATCGCCGATCGAGCACCACCCGGGCTTCCGGACCGGGACGTACCCGGACGGCACCCCGCGCCGGGCGATCAGCGACCGGTACGTCGGCACGGCGTCGGTGGGCCGCCGGGTGAGGGACGGGTCGGTCAGCACGTCCACCGTGTACAGGCCGAAGCGCGGCCGGTAACTGCCCCACTCGTAGTTGTCGGTGAGGCTCCAGTAGTTGTAGCCCATCACCGGCACGCCCTCTGCCATGGCCCGCTGGATCCAGTAGACGTGGTCGTGCAGATGGTCGGAACGCGTATAGCCGTCCGGGCGGGGTTTGCCGTTGTCGGTGGGCATGCCGTTCTCCACGATGAACAGCGGCAGGTCCGGTACGCGCAGGTGGTACTGCTTGAGCACGTAGTAAAGGCCCTCCGGGGCGGGGTCGATCTTCCACAGCTCGCCCGTCAGCGCGTGGGCCGCGGTGATGTTCTCCAGGTTCGCGCCGTAGTAGTAGTCGACGCCGAGGAAGTCGAGCTTGTCGGTGACCTCATTGAACAGGGCCGCGTCGAACAGGCCGTTGAGGAGCGTGCCGTAGGCGATGTTGCTCGACACCATGGCGTCCGGGTCGATGCGGTGGATCATGTCGTAGGCGGCCCTATGGGTCTTCACGAGCGCCTTCTGCATCGTGAGGACCTGCCCCAGGTCCAACGGACGGTGCGTCAACTCCCGGTAGATGTACGAACTGGCCTCGTTGAACGTGACCCACAGAACGTCCATGTCCTTGTACCGGTTGACGACGAACCGGGCGTGCCGGAGCCAGTCCTCCTGCGTGCGGGGGTCGTCCCACGCGCCTTGATCGGCTACCCAACCCGGGTACACCCAGTGGTCGAGGGTCAGCATCGGCCGCATCCCGGCGGCCCGGATACGGCGGACGAGATCGTCGTAGTAGGCGATCGCGCCCGGGTCTCGGTGACCGCGGCGGGGCTCGAGGCGGGCCCACTCGACGGACGTCCGGAACACGCTGACGCCCAGGCCCCGCGCGAGCTCGATGTCGCCCGGATAGCGGTGCCGGAAGTCGACCGAGTCGCGGTACGGGTCCTCGACCTCTCCGGCCTTGCGTTCGACGTACCGCGTCCAATTGCTGTCGGGGAAGGAGCCCTCGCTCTGGAAGCCGCTCGTGGAGACGCCCCAGAGGAAGTCCGCCGGGAACCGGACGGTGCCGCGGACGTCCGCCGCGGCCGGGAGCGCCGTCCCGGCGGCGACGAGGAGCACCAGGACGGCCAGGAGACGCGCGCAACGGGATCTGCCGGGCACGGGAACCTCCGATGAACATGAGCCTTTCTCGGACTACAGATCCATGGGAGGTTCCCGTCAATCCCCTCGGACGGCCACATCCGGCGCGCCCCCGCGGGCGTCAGCCGGCGAGCACCGGGTAGTCGGTGTAACCGCGGTGGTCACCGCCGAAGAACGACGCCGCGTCGGCCTCGTTGTACGGGCCGCCCGCCCGGATCCGCGCCGGCAGGTCCGGGTTCGCCAGCCACAGCTGCCCCAGCGCGATCGCGTCCGCGACGCCCTCGCGCAGCGCCGCCGCACCGTCCTCGGGGCTCGCCGGCACCTCGTCCGTGACAGGGTGCGGGTTCAGGACGAGCGCGCCCGGCCAGCCGTCACGGATCAACCGCGTCACGTCCCGGTTACCCACCTCCAGGACGTGCAGGTACGCGAGGCCCAGCGGGGCGAGCGCCGCGACGAGCGCCCCGTACAGCTCGGGCACGTCGCTCTCGGTCACCCCGCCCGCGCCGTTGCCCGGTGACACCCGCAAGCCCACCCGCTCGGGCCCGATCGCGTCCGCGACCGCCCGCGCGACCTCCGTCCCGAACCTGATGCGGTTCTCGACCGAGCCGCCGTACCCGTCCGTCCGGACGTTGCTGCCGTCGCCGAGGAACTGGTGGATCAGGTACCCGTTCGCGCCGTGGATCTCGACGCCGTCGAAGCCCGCGTCGATCGCGTTGCGCGCGGCGGCGGCGAAGTCCGCGACCGCCTCCGCGATGTCGTCCCGCGTCATCTCCCGCGGCACCGGGTGCTCCAGCATGCCGTCCGGGTGGAACATGCTGTCGCCGCTCGCGATCGGCGACGGCCCCACCGGCAGGCCCCCGTCCGGGTACAGCACCGGATGTCCGACACGTCCCGAATGCATCAGCTGCGCGAAGATCCGCCCGCCTTCGGCGTGCACCGCGTCCGTCACCTTCCGCCACGCGGCCACCTGCTCGTCCGCGTGCAGCCCCGGCGTCCAGATGTACCCCTGGCCGCGGACGCTCGGCTGCACCGCCTCGCTCACGATCAACCCCGCGCCCGCCCGCTGCCGGTAGTACTCCGCCGTCAGCTCCGTCACCTTGCCGTCGTCGAACGCCCGGCTCCGCGTCATCGGGGCCATCACCAACCGGTTCGGCAGCTCCAGCTTCCCGACCGTCAGCGGCTCGAACAGCTCGTCCATCACGTCCTCCAAGCGGTGTTTGCGATGGTCACGAACCTACGAACCCCCGCATACGGGCCGCATCCGTACCGTTTCGGTACCTGGCCCCGTAGTTTGGACCCGTGCTCTACGGGCGGAACACCGAACGAACGCGCATCGCCACGCTCCTCGCCGAGGCCCGCGACCACCGGCGCAGCGGTGCGCTGCTGCTGCGCGGCGAGGCCGGCATCGGCAAGTCCGCGCTGCTGGACGACGCCGCGGCGGCGCTCACCGCGGCCGGCGGGACGCACGTCCTGCGCGCCGTCGGCGTCGAGGCCGAGTCGAACCTCGCCTACGCGGGCCTGAACCAGCTGCTGTGGCACGTCCGCGACCGGCTCGACGCGCTCCCCGCCGCCCAGTCGGCCGCGCTGCGCGCCGCGCTCGACGACCCCGGCGCCCCCACCGACCACCGCGACCGGTTCACCGCCGGCCTCGCCGTCCTCACCCTCCTCGCCGACCTCGCCGAGGAGAACGGCCCCGCCCTCTGCATCGTCGACGACGCCCAGTGGCTCGACGGCGCCACCGCGCAGTCCCTGCTGTTCGCCGCGCGCCGCCTCACCGCCGAGGGCGTCGTCATGCTGTTCGCCGCCCGCGACACGGGCTTCGCAGGCACGAGCCTGCCCGAACTGCGCCTCGAACGCCTCGACGCCCGCGACGCCGAGCGGATGCTCGCCGACCGGGACGTCCCGCGCGCCGCCCGCGCCCGCGTCATCCGCGAATCCCAGGGCAACCCGCTCGCCCTCCGCGAACTCGCCACCGGGCAGGGGACCCCGGACGCCCAGCCGCTCCCCGTCGCCGACCGGGTCACCGCCGCGTTCCGCGAACGCATCGCCGAACTGCCCGACAAGGCCCAGGTCATGCTGCTGCTCGCGGCCGCCGAGGGGCGCGGCCACATGCCCGCGCTGCTGCGCGCCGCCCGCCTCTTCGACGCCGGCCTCACCGACCTCGCCCCCGCCGAACGCGCCGGGCTCGTCGACGTGTCCGGACGGTCCGTCTCCTTCCGGCACCCGCTGATCCTCACCGCCGCCTACCAGGGCGCCGTCGCCACCCAGCGCATCGCCGCCCACCGCGCCCTCGCCGACAGCGCCGACGACCTCGAATGCCGCGTCCGGCACCGCGCGGCCTCCACGATGGTCCCCGACGAGGACGTCGCCCAGGACCTCCAGGCCGCCGCAGAGCGCGCGCGGAACCGCACCGGGTACGCCACGGCGTCCGCCCTGTACCGGCAGGCCGCCGAACTCACACCCGACACCCAAGCGCGCGCGGAACGCCTCGCCGCCGCCGCCGACCTCACCTTCCAGGCGGGCAACGTCGAGGAAGCCGAACAGCTCTCGGCGTCCGCCGAACGCCTCACCGCCGACCCCGCCGCCCGCGCCCGCCTCGGCCGCCTCCACGCGACCGTCGAGTTCGAACGCGGCGACCCCCGCGCCGCCGTCCGCATGCTCACCGAACACGCCGCCCACGCCGACCCCGCCGACCGGACCGCCATGCTCCGCGACGCCGCCACCTACGCGTGGACGTCCGGGGACGCGCCGTCCCTCCTGCGCATCGCCACCACCACCGACGACCCGTACGTGCGGGGCCTCGCCCACGAGGTCCGCGGCGAGCACGACCGCGGCCTGCCGATCCTCGCCGGCCTCCTGGCCCGCCCCGACGACCCGCTCCGCGCCGCGCAGCTCGCCCTCATCCTCGGCGACGACCGCGCCGTCCTCGACCTCACCACCGCCGAGACCCGCCGCTGCCGCCGGCACGGTCTCGTCGGCGCCCTCCCGAACGTCCTGCAGACCCAGGCGCACGCGCAGATCATGACCGGCCTGCACGCCGACGCCGAGGCGTCCGTCGCCGAGGCCGTCGCCCTCGCCCGCGACACCGGCCTCGCCCGCCGCGCCGGGCGGCTCCGCGCCGCCCTCGCCCGCGTCGCCGCCATCGAGGGCGACGAGGACCGCCTCCGCGACCTCGTCCGCGACGCCCCGCCGCCCGGCGGCGGCTACGCCGACAGCGCCCGCGCCCTCCTCGACCTCGCCCTCGGCCGCCACGACGACGCCCTCCGCCGCCTCGACGACATCGCCGCCGGCCCCCGCCGCCACGGCAGCCACGCGATCCTCTCCGCCGCCGACCAGGTCGAGGCCGCGGTCCGCGCGGGCACCCCCGACCTCGCCCGTGCCGCCCACGAGCGCTTCCGCGCCTGGGCGCGCGCGTCCGGCCAGCCGTGGGCCCTCGCGGTCGCCGCACGCTGCGAAGCCCTCCTCACCGACGCGGAAGAACCCTTCAAGATCGCGGCCGAACTGCACGAACAGTCCACGCGCCCCTTCGAGAGGGCCCGCACCGAACTCCTCTACGGCGAATGGCTCCGCCGTTCACGACGACGCTCCGACGCCCGCGTCCCCCTCCGCTCCGCGGTGGAGACCTTCGAACGCCTCCGTGCGACCCCGTGGCTCGACCGGGCGCGCGCCGAACTCCGCGCGACGGGCGAATCGACCTCGACGTCCGCCGCACCCAACGCGCTCGACCGGCTGACGCCGCAGGAACTCCAGGTCGTCCGCCTCGCCGCCGAGGGCACCAGCAGCCGCGACATCGCCGCCCAGCTCTTCCTGAGCCCCCGCACGGTCGAGTACCACCTGTACAAGGCGTACCCCAAGCTCGGCATCTCCTCGCGCAGGGAACTGTCGAACCTCCTGGAGCCCGCGTGAGCCCCTACTCCCGCAGGTGCCGCCGCAGGAACTCCTCCGCGAGCACCCACGCCCGTTCCGCGGGGGCCTCCTGGTAGAACATCGGAGCCTTCCGATTGTGGAACGCGTGCCCGCCGTCCTCCTGCACGTGCACCTCGACACCGTCCCTCGCCGCCCGCTCCACCTTGGCGACGTCCTCCCGGGGGATGTAGGGATCGGCACCCCCGAAGTGCAACTGCAGCGGCCCCCGCACACTCGCCATCAACTCAAGCTGCGAGGGCACACCCGACCCGTAGAACGACACCACGGGCGCCTCCACCCGACTGGCCAGCAGGTACGCGAGCGTCCCACCGAAGCAGAACCCCAGCACCCCGACACGCCCCACCCCGGGCAGCCCCCGCAGGCACCGCAGCGCCGCCTCGAGATCCCCGACCCCCGCGTCCCAGTCGAACCGCGACACCATCGACACCCCGCGCTCCACGGCCCGTTCGTCATGCCGCACCGACCAGTTCGGCTCGATCCGCCAGAACATGTCCGGCGCCCCCACGACATACCCGTCCCGCACGAGGTCCTCGGCGACCGCCTCCATGTACTCGCCGACCCCGAAGATCTCCTGCACCAGCAGGACCCCGGCCCGGGCCCCTCGCCCCACACCGTCAGATCGAACGCCCCGTCAACCCGCTCAACACGCTTCATCCCCCCATGATCCACCCTCCCTCCGTAACCCCGTCGCGAACCCGGCACCGATCTAGGTACGCTTGCTCAACGGGTCGCTAGCTCAATTGGCAGAGCTCCGGACTTTTAATCCGTAGGTTGTGGGTTCGAGTCCCACGCGACCCACCACCCCCGACCGGGGCGAACACCTGCCCTCCGCTGCGTCGAGGATCATGTCTGAGGCCCACCTGGGGCCGTCCTGAGGCCGGGAACAGGGACGTCCGTCCCCGTCTCGCCGACCTTCAGCGGCGTCACCACCAGCCCGGTGACCGGGCAGCAATCGAGTGCGCGTCCGACCTCGTCCGGGCGGATGCGGTGGCGATGTTCGGTTGGCCCTTTCAGTGGTGACGACTCAGGACTCGGAGCACAAGCTCTCGATCACGCGGCCAGCGCCGTGGCCGACCGGCCGCCACGTCTGGCTGCCGCGGCGGGGCGTCGTTGAGGGCTCGATGGTCGGCGGCGCCGCTTGCTGCCCGGCACTCGCCAGCCGGCCCGCAGCACGTGGGTGGCGGTTTGCTCGGCAGCGGTGTGGGCGACTTTGGGCAGCACCGAGGTGTAGGTGTCGGCGGTCAGCACGATGCTGGAGTGCCCGAGCATCTCCTGCACCACCTTCAACTCCACCCCCGCCGCCAGCGCGAGGGTCGCCGCACCGTGCCGCAGGTCGTGCAGCCGGACCGGAGGCAGCCGGTACTCGGCCAGTATCCGCTGGAACACGTGCGTGAGCCGCCCCGGAGAGACTGGGTCACCATTGAGGTTGGTGAACACGTACCCGCTGTCGCGATACCGGTCGCCGTAGGTGGTGGCCTCGGCCCGCTGCAGGTCACGGTGCGCTCGCAGCGCGGCAATGGTGGTGCGATCCAGCGCGACGACTCGGGCGCTGTGCGCGGTCTTGGCCGGGCACGCTTGCAGACGGCCGTTCCGCCGCTGGAGCTGCTGGACAATGGTCGCGGTGCCATGTTCCAGGTCCACGTCGACCCAGCGCAGCCCCGCCGCCTCACCGCGCCGCAGGCCGCGCAGTGCGATCAGGTGATAGGCGGCGTAGAGACGGTGGCCGCCGATGGCGTGCAGGAACGCGGCAGTCTGCTCGGCTGTCCACACCGCCACCGCCGGACGCTCACCGGTGCGCTCCCAATGCTCGACGCGAGCGGCCGTCCACACCACCGCCCGAGGCCGCCGCGCCGTCGGCAGCGCCAGCAGCGCGGCCGGGTTCTCGCTGATGAGGCCGTCCCGCAGCGCGGCATTCAGCGCACTGCGCACGCCGCGCAGGCCAGGCAGGCGTTCCGCAACGTCAAGCTGGCTCTGGAAGGCGTAGGTGCCGCTCCCGTGGACATGGTCCGACACAACATTTACGTCGTGGACCACCGTCCAGAGCTGGTGCCGATCATTTTCGGAGCGGCCCAGGAAGTCTACGGCGACCCGTGGCCGCTCGCCGCAAGCACCCTCCTCGGCGTGCAGACCCTCGGCCTTCCCGGCTGGCTGATCGAGGTGGAGGCGACCGCCCTCTTGTCCTGACTCCCGTGCCGGGCCCGCGTGAGAGCCGCGCTAATGGCCTTACTTGCGTGGTCACCGTTCCGCGGACCGGGCGGCCGGTGTCGGCGACCCCGACCCGCACATCCGCGCCGCCGCGGCCAAGGTGCGCCGGCGGCGCAGGTAGAAGCCTGCGGCCAGCCCGGCCTGGCCGCCGCCGATCACCACGACGTCGACCGGGCCGGGGTTGAGGGGCGCGGAGGTCAAGCTCGCGCCCCCGGCGATTCGGCCGATCGCGAGAGGGCGCGGCGGCGCAGCCACAGCGACACGTACACCAGGGCGACGAGGACGGGCACCTCGATGAGGGGGCCGACGACGCCGGACAGGGCCTGCCCGGACGTGACGCCGAACGTGCCGATCGCGACGGCGATCGCGAGTTCGAAGTTGTTGCCCGCGGCGGTGAAGGCGAGGGTGGCGGTGCGGTCGTAGGGCAGGCCGATGCCGCGTCCGAGGGCGTAGGAGCCGCCCCACATCAGCGCGAAGTACACCAGCAGCGGCAGCGCGATGCGCGCCACGTCGACGGGCTGCGAGGTGATCGTCTCGCCCTGGAGGGCGAACAGGATCACGATGGTGAACAGCAGCCCGTACAGCGCGACGGGACCGATGCGCGGCAGGAACCGGGACTCGTACCAGTCGCGGCCCTTGGCCTTCTCTCCGTAGCGGCGGGTGAGGTACCCGGCCAGCAGGGGGACGCCGAGGAAGACGAGCACGTTGACGATGATCTTGCCGGTGGAGAAGTTTAGGTCGTCCTGGTCGAGGCCGAGCCAGCCGGGGAGGACCTGCAGGTAGAACCACCCGAGGGCGCCGAAGGCGATCACCTGGAAGATCGAGTTGAGGGCGACCAGGACGGCGGCGGCCTCGCGGTCGCCGCAGGCCAGGTCGTTCCAGATGATGACCATCGCGATGCAGCGCGCGAGGCCGACGATGATCAGCCCGGTGCGGTACTCGGGCAGGTCGGGCAGGAAGATCCAGGCGAGCGCGAACATCAGCGCGGGGCCGACGACCCAGTTGAGGACGATCGAGGAGATCATCAGCCGCCGGTCGCCGGTTACGGTGTCGAGGCGGTCGTAGCGGACCTTCGCCAGCACCGGGTACATCATGACCAGCAGCCCGAGCCCGATCGGCAGGGAGATGCCGCCGATCTCGACGGCGGACAGCGCGTCGTCCAAGCCGGGGACGGCGCGGCCGAGGAGGAGCCCGGCCGTCATCGCCGCGATGATCCACACCGGGAGGAAACGGTCGAGGGTGGACAGCTTGCCGACGAGCCCGGCTTCGGGGGCCGGTGCGTCGGTGGTGGGGGCGCTCGTCACGGGCAGGGCCTCTTCCGGGTCTGGGCGCGGGCGGCCTCGGCGGCGCCGGCCAGTTCGTCCAGCCGCGCGGACGCCGCCCGCAGCGGCTCGGGCCGCAGCCGGTAGTAGGTGAACCGGCCGCACGGCTCGGTCTCCACGAGCCCGGTGTCGCGCAGGACGCGCAGGTGGTTGGAGATGTTGGTCTGCCGGGCGCCGGTCTCCTCGACCAGGTGGCACACGCACAGCGCCTCGGCCGCAAGGAGTTCCACGATCCGTGCGCGCAGCGGGTCGGCCAGGGCCCGCAACACATCAGCATTCGTTGATATCAGCACGGGCTGATGGTAGCCCTTGTACCGGACGCCCGTCTCCCGCCTCTTGACCGGGCAATTTTTCTCAATCTACATTGACTCAATGCATGCTGAGCAATCCGACCTGGTGCGGCGGGCGGCCGTGCACGCCGCGCTCGCCGAACCGGTCCGGCTGGCGATGGTGGACGCCCTGGCGCTGCAGGACGTTTCGCCGAAGGAGCTCGGCGCGCGCCTCGACCTGCCCTCCAACCTGCTGGCGCATCACCTGGGGGTGCTGGAGCGGGCGGGCCTGGTGGTCAGGGGACGCTCGGAGGCCGATCGCCGCCGCAGCTACGTCCGGCTGCTCCCCGAGACGCTGGACGGCCTGGTGCCCGCGGACGTCCGGGGCCTGGCCCGGCCGTCCCGCGTGGTGTTCGTGTGCACGCACAACTCGGCGCGGTCCCAGCTCGCCGCCGCGCTGTGGGCGCGGCGCAGCCCGGTGCCCGCGGCGTCGGCGGGAACCCGGCCGAGCCCGCACGTCCATCCCCGGACGGTCGCGACCGCGCGGGCTCACGGGCTCGACCTGGTGACGGGGGGCACCGCGCACGTCCGGGACGTCCTGGAGCCCGGCGACCTCGTCGTCGCCGTCTGCGACAACGCCCACGAGCACCTGGACCGGCGTTCCGGCGGGACGAGCACGGACCGCCTGCACTGGTCGGTCCCCGATCCGGTGCCGGCCGACACCGACGCGGCCTTCGAGGAGGCGCTGACCCTCATCCGGCACCGCGTCGGGCGACTCGCCGCGGCCGTGGACACGGCCGCTCCGGGGAGACCGGCGTGACCAGGGCCGGTGAACGGGCGGTGTTCGAGCGGACCGCGGCACGTCTCGCGGCCCGGTTCCATGGGCTCGCCTCCGCCGAGACGATCGGACGGCTGGTCGCCGATTCCCACGAGCGGCTCCGGGCGACCTCGCGCGTGGACGCCCATCTGGTCGTGCTCGCCGAACGGTTCGCCGCCGAGCGGCTGACCGCGCTCGCCCAGGCCGAGGGCCGCCGCGCCGGCCGCCGAACTCGAACTCGTCGAGGCGATGGCGGAGAACGGGGTCGATCTGTCTCCGGAGTCCCCCAAGCCGCTGACCGACGAGCTGGTGGCGGCGGCCGATCTGGTGGTCACCCTCAGCTGCGGGGGCGCGTGCCCGGTGCTGCCCGGCATCCGCCACCTCGACCGGACGGTCCCCGACCCGCCGGACGTCCCCTGACCGAAGTCCGCCGCATCCGCGACGAACTCGACCTGCTCACCGCCATCCAGTACAAGGAGAACGCATGACCGAGAGCCCCGCGACCACCGAGGCCGACACCACCGGGACGTCCGGCAAGCCGAGCGTGCTGTTCGTGTGCGTGCACAACGCCGGACGGTCGCAGATGGCCGCCGCCTACCTCGCGCACCTGGCCGGGGACGCCGTCGAGGTGCGGTCGGCGGGGTCCGAGCCGGCCGACCGGGTGAACCCCGCCGTGGTGGCGGCGATGGCCGAGGAGGGCGTCGACGTCTCCGCCGAGACGCCGAAGATCCTCACGGTCGACGCGGTGCGGGCGTCCGACGTCGTCATCACCATGGGCTGCGGCGACACCTGCCCCGTCTTCCCCGGCAAGCGCTACCTCGACTGGACGCTCGACGACCCCGCCGGGCAGGGCGTCGAGGCCGTCCGGCCCATCCGCGACGAGATCCGGAGGCGCGTCGAAGGGCTGATCGGCGAGCTGACCGGCCCCTGACCCTACCGTAGCCCCGGACGGACCTTCGCCATTCCTGAATTGCGGACGAATGGTCGGCCGCTGGCAGTGGAGCGAGCCTTGGCGGCCAGGTGTCCGTCCGGTGACGGTGACCTGGACGCGCCGACAGCGCACACCGGGATGGCAGGACGATCTTCGATCGCCGTTAACCGGACGGACACCCGACCCGGCGCCGCTCCTCCTACTGTCGCCCTCCGGTGGCCGACCCGGCGTCGGGCGGCCGAGATGCTCGACACTCAGCGGAGACGTCCATGCCAGACCAGTCAGGCGAGCGCGGCCGTCCGGCCGCGCTGCCCCTCCTTCCGACCCACAACACCGGCCGCTCGGCGCTGACCTGCCGCTACCGGTGCGGTAACGCCTGTTCCCACGACGCTCCGAACCGCTCGTCCAACCCCTACTTCGGTGATGTCGCGCGCCGGGCGCTTTCGCGCCGGGGGGTTCTGCAGGGGGCGGCGGCCCTGGCGCTGGCCACCAGCGCGACCGCGGCGACCACCGCGCCCGGCAGGCGGCCGCCCAGATGCGCGAGGTTGTAGAGCAGCGCGGTGTCGTACACCGTGAGCACCAGATGCCCGAGGGCCCAGACGGAAACGGCGAAGGCGAGCATCTGCGCGAGCGACGAAACCCGTGGCCCGCCCCGGTCCCGCCGTGCGAGCCATTGGACGAGCGGCGGCGTGACCACCGCCGCGCACACCCGGATCACGATGTCCTCGGTCGTGTACGGGTTGCGCAGGTCCCACTCCACGACGCAGAACACGAACGTGTACGACAGGGACGCCGCCCAGACGACCCAGGAACCCGCCACGCGCCGGTACAGGCCGCGATCCAGCCACCGCAGCACCGTCACGTACGCGAGCAGGACGAGCGGCAGTTCCAGAAACGCCTGCACCCGGAGGACGGACGGCGCCAGCAGTTCGGGACCCGGAACCCGTTCGGCGAGCGCCCGCATCGCCGGGCCGTCCGCCAGCGCGAACCATCCCTCGGGCAGGTACCGCGCCACGAACGCGACGTCCCCGTCGTGCACCCGGAGCACGTACACCGTGAACAACACCTGATTCACGTACACGAGCGCCGCAACGAACCCCAGGACGACCTCGGGGCACACGATGCGAGAGACGAACGGTCGGCCTTCGTTCCTCAGACCGCCCGCAAGAGGCCCCGCCCCTCGCGAGGGTCCACTCCCCCGCCCACCTCGCCCTTCCAGTGCCGCTCCGCCACGCCGCTCGTCGCCGTCGGTCCGTGTGGTGGTGTTGCGGTCGGTGTGCGTGCGGGGGTGGTCGGGTGGGCCGGCGGGGGGCGGGTCAGGGGCGGGGCGGGTCAGCAGGGGGACGGTCGCGAGGGCCGTCGCCGTGGAGGCCAGGACCGCCAGGTCCACCCAGAGCTTCATGTCGCGCCAAGCTAGCGGCCGGCTTCGCGGCGGCGCGCATCGGTTCGAGGGACGCGCGGAGCCGGACCTTCATCCAGCGGGCGGCGGGGCCTTCGACCAGGCGGTACACGGCGTAGGACAGCAGCAGGGACGCGGCGACGGTGACGGCGAGCGTGCCCCAGCGGCCGGCGGCCGGGTACAGGGCGTCGACGAGCGGGAGGGCGAGCTGCGAGTGGACGAGGTACAGCGGGTAGGTCAGCGCGCCCAGGACGGTGAGCCCGCGCCAGCGGATCCACCGCAGCTTGCCCAGCGCGATGAGGCTCATCAGCGCGAAGATGCCGGTGACGGCCGCGCTGACGACGATCTCGTTCGACTCCTCCCACACCGTCCGCGCGCGCCACGCGCCCCAGTGCAGGGCCAGGAGCCACGACACGGCGACGTATCCCCAGAGGAGCAGGGTGGGACCGAACCTGTAGATCATGTACAGGGCCATGCCGCCGATGAAGTACGGGCTCCACGTCGGCAGGAGCATGACCTGGAGCAGTTCGTTGTCCGCCTGGTTGGCGTAGAGGCCGCCGAACATCCAGGCGGCCATGAAGATGAGGCAGGAGCGGTACGTGATGCCGATCCCCGCGAGGACGGCGACGAGCACGTAGAAGTGGAGCTCCACCCAAAGCGTCCAGTACACGGCGTCCACGTTCCGGACGTCGAGGCCGCCCTGGAGCATCGTCAGGTTCGGGACGATGAGGCCCGGCACGCCGTGCCCCATCCTGAACACCGCGTAGACGGCCGCGCCGAGCAGCACGCTGAACCAGTAGGCGGGCATGAGGCGGACGAGGCGGGAGATGCCGAACTCGCCGGGCCCGCGTCCCCACGCGCTCAGCAGGATCACGAACCCGCTGATGACGAAGAACAGGTCGACGCCGAGGTACCCGTAGCTCGTCACGGCGCCGAGGCCGGGGAAGAGCTCCCGTGCGGGCTCCGGCCACGCGCCGCCGCCGTCGAAGCCGGTGAAGTGGTACAGCACCACCGCGACCGCCGCGAGGAAGCGCAGCAGGTCGAGCTCGCGGAGCCGGCCGTGCCCGGGACGTCCGCCCGCCGGGAGCAGCCGGGGAAGGTCCCGCGGGGGCCGGTCCTCCGGGGGGAGGCCGGGCGGGGGGAGGTCGGGCCGGGACCGGACCGCCGTCGGCGGCGCCGCGTCCGCGGGCGGGGAGTGGTGTCGGGTCACCGGCGGAACCCTTTCGGGGCCGGGTTTCCCGGCGAGTACCCGGACGTGAGGAACGGGTGAACGGCCGGTGTAGGTCAGGGCACCGGAAGGGGCGACACGCGCCGGGGGCGCGCGCGGTCCGCTCACGGAACGGTGGCCGGGTCAGTAAGATACGGATGCATCCCCCAGTTCTCTTTGGACGGTATCCATGTACCTTCGCCGCGCCCGTCGCGGCGCGGCGTTGACGCTGTGCCTGGCTTTGCTGGTCGGCCCGTGGGCCACCGCGGGCTGCTCGGCGGCCGCCGACCCGGTGCACAGATCCGCGGTGGCGGACGGCCCGTCCGCGTCGGCGTCGCCGGCCGCGCGGACCGCCCCGTCCGTGGTGATGTTCCTCGGCGACAGCTACACGGTCGGCGAGGTCGGGGTCACGCCGGAGGAGACGTACGCGGCCGCGACGGCGCGGCTGCTCGGCTGGCAGGTGATCATCGGCGGCCGCGGCGGCACCGGGTTCGTGAAGACGACGAACGGGCGGGACGACTTCCTGGGGCTGTTCGAGCTGCAGCTCGGCTGGCGGCCCGCGCCCGACATGCTGATCGTGTCCGGCGGCCACAACGACCGGCGACTGCCGCCCGCGGAGATCGCCGCCGCCGCGCGGACGCTGCTGGACCGCGCGAAGCAGCGGTGGCCCGGCACGCACCTCGTCCTGATGGGGCCGCTGTGGGGCAACGGGGCCCCGACCCCGCAGGTGCTCGGCGTCCGGGACGCGCTGCAACGGCTCGCGGGGCGGCTCGGCATCCCGTTCGTCGACCCGCTCGCCGAGAAGTGGATCACCGGTGGCCGGGCGGGCGGCAACGCGTCCCGGTACATCAAGACGGACGGCACCCACCCGACCCCGGCGGGCCACCGCTACCTGGCGTCCCGGCTGGCGGCCGGCGTCGAGCGGCTCGGGCTCGCCGCGCCCGTGCGCGAGACGCCGTAGCGGGCGGCGTCACGCGGGGCGCGCGAGGCTGAGCGAGAAGTCGCCCGCCGGGTCGGTCCAGAACTCGGCGAGGGCGAGCCCGGCGGCGCCCAGCTCGCTCTCGAGGCGTTCCCGCCGGAACTTCGCGGAGATCTCGGTGCGCATCTCCTCGCCCGCGGCGAACGGCACGTCGAGGTCGAGGCCGCCGATGCGGACGTCCTGGTCGCGGCGGGAGCGCAGCCGCATCTCGATCCACTCCTCGGCCGCGTTCCAGTGCGCGACGTGCTCGAACGCGGACGGGTCGAAGTCGGCGTCCAGCTCCCGGTTCAGCACCCGCAGCACGTTCTTGTCGAACTCCGCGGTGATCCCGGCGGCGTCGTCGTAGGCGCGGACGAGCCGTCCGGGGTCCTTGACGAGGTCGGCGCCGAGCAGCAGGAAGCCGTCGTCGCCGAGGACCGCGCGGAGCCCGCCGAGGAAGCCGATGCGGGCGGCGGGCGGCATGTTGCCGATCGTCCCGCCGAGGAACGCGACGAGCGTCCGTTCCCCGCCGGGCAGCAGGTGCAGGTGCTGCTCGTAGTCGGCGGCGACCGGCCGGACCGCGAGGCCCGGATGGTCGGCGGCGATGCCGCGCGCGGCGTCCTCGAGGAAGTCGGCGCTGACGTCCACCGGTATATAGGTCCGGAGCGTGCCGGACAGGGCGTCCAGGAGGAGCCGCGTCTTCTCGCCGGACCCGGCGCCGAGCTCCAGGAGGGTGCGGGCGCCGGTCGCCGCGGCGATGTCGGGGGCGCGGGCGGTGAGGATCTCCCGCTCGCGGCGGGTCGGGTAGTACTCGTCGAGCGCCGTGATCTCCTCGAACAGCTCGCTGCCGCGCTCGTCGTAGAACCACTTGGGCGGCAGCGTCTTCGGGACGGCGGTGAGGCCCTCCCGGACGTCGGCGCGGAGCGACTTGGCGAGGTCGTCGGCGGTCAGGAACCGGTCCACGTGGTTCTCCTTACAGGGATTCGATGCGGACGCCGGACGCGCGGTCGGCGGTGACGAGGCTGCGGTCGGGGACCCGTTTCCATCCGGGGCCGTCGTCGAGCGGCTCGGACGCGATCCGGATCGCGTCGGCGTCCTCCCGGACGAACAGCGAGTCGCCCCACGTGGTCGCGGCGAGGGCCGCGCCGTCGGCGGCGAGCAGGTTGTAGCGGCCGGGCGCGAGCGCGGTGACGGCGGCGACGGTCGCGGCGAGGCCCGCCCCGAGCGCGGCGCCGTCCCGCCAGTGCCGCGCGGCGATCGCGAGGAGCGGGGCGGAGTCGAGCGGGGCGCGGGCGTCCGGGACGCGCGCGACGTCGCCGGCGAGCTCGCGGAGCCGGGCCTCGACCTCCGCGTAGCCCTGGACGACGCCGTTGTGGCTGAACAGCCGGCCCTCGGCGCGGAACGGCTGGGCGCCCGACTCGTCGACGGGGAACCCGACCGTCGCCGACCGGACCGCCGCGACCGCGCACGACGCCCGCACGGTCGCGGCGATCTCCCGGAACGACGCGTCCGTCCAGAGGGGCTGCGCCCGCCGGAACCGGACGGCGTCGCCTCCGGCGTACCAGCCGACGCCGTACCCGTCGGCGTTGAGGAGGTTGCCCTGCGTCATGCGGGGCGCGTACGCCTGCGATTCGAGGGAGTGCTCGCCGTCGTAGACGAGCGAGTGCAGGGTGCGTTCCGGGCCGAGGTACCCGAGGTGGCGGCACATCAGCGGGTCCCGACGTCGCGCGCACAGCGGAACCCGGAGAAGATCTGCCTCCGGATCGGGTAGTCCCAGTTGCGGAAAGACCCGCGTATGGCGAGCGGGTGCGTCGCCCACGATCCGCCCCTGAGCACCTTGTACTCCGGTCCGAAGAAGACCTCCGAGTACTCCTTGTAGGGGAAGGAGCGGAAACCCGGGTAGCCGTGGAAATCGGACGACGTCCATTCCCACACGTCGCCGAGCATCCGGCGCACGCCGTAAGCGGAGGCACCCGACGCGTAGGAGCCTTCTGGGGACGGGCGGAGCGCGCGCTGCCCGAGGTTCGCGCGTCCTTCCTCGTACACCTCTCCCCACGGGTACTTCCTGGACCGCTGTACGGCCGGGTCCCAGCGCGCGGCCTTCTCCCATTCGGCTTCGGTCGGGAGCCGTTTGCCCGCCCAGCGCGCGTACGCGTCCGCCTCGTACCAGCACACGTGCTGGACGGGCTCGCCGGGCGGGACGGGTTCCGTGCGACCGAACCTGCGGCGAAGCCACTGCCCCCCTTCGCGCCGCCAGAACGCGGGCGCCCGTTTCCCGCTCTTGGTGCGCCATTCCCACCCGGCCTGGGTCCACCAACGCGGGTCGTCGTATCCGCCGTCGTCCATGAACCGCGTGTAGGCGGCGTTCGACACCGGTTCCGTGTCGATGTAGTACGACGGCACGTCCACGATGTGCACCGGGCGTTCGTTGTCGTACGCCCACGGTTCGTCCGACGTGCCCATCTGGAAGGGGCCGCCTTCGATCAGCACCTCGTCCCCGGGGCGGGCGCCGCGCGCCTGGACGGTCTCGGCGGGCGGGTCGAGGAGGGCGGGGGCGCCCGTGCGGAGCTGGTGCGTGGCGAGCATGGTCTCGTCGTGCATGTGCTCGTGCTGGACGACCATCCCGTACACGAACCCGCCGCGGGTGAGCGGGTCGGCGGTGTCGAACGGGACGGACGGCAGCGCGTCCAGCACCTTCGCGCGGACGGTCGAGATGTACGCGCGCGCCTCGCCCGGCGGGAGCAGCGGCAGCGACGGGCGCTCGGCGCGCGGATGCTCGAACGCGTCGTAGAGCCCGTCGATCTCCGGGCGCATCGGGTCGGCGCCCGCCGCCGCGCGCAGCAGCCACAGCTCCTCGTAGTTGCCGACGTGCGCGAGGTCCCACACGAGCGGGGACATCAGCGGCGACACCTGCGCGACCAGGTCGTCCTCGGCGAGCACGTCCGTGGTCAGGCCGAGGCTGCGGTCGCGGGACGCGCCGAGTTCGTCCGCGATGAGTTCCTTGAGCGCGTCCTCGTCGAGGGGCGGTTCGTTCCGGGTCACAGGGGGCATGCGGGGTCCTCCTTCTCGGCCGCGTTCGCACGCGCCGGTTCGTCGTCGGCGGGGCAGCGGCCGCGTTCCACGTACCGCCCGGCGTACTCGGCCACCAGCGGGACCAGCCCGGACGCGCCCAGCCGGGGCAGCGCGTCGAGTGCGGCGGCGAAGCAGGCGCGGGCGGCGGCGGCCAGCGGCGGGTCGGCGAGCCCGCACCGCGCGGCCTCCGGCCAGCGGTCCGCGACGGGCTCGGCGGCGGCCTCCGCGAGCGACGCGGCCGCCGGGTCGTCCAGCAGCGCGGCGACGACGGCGACCGGGACGGCCCAGTACGGTCCGGGCAGCGCGTCGATCATCCGCAGTTCCAGCCAGCCGCGCGGCCGGACGGGCGGGAACAGCGTCGACAGGTGGTAGGCCAGGTCGTCCGGGCCGGGCTCGCCCTTGCCGAGCCACTCCAGGAACGACATGCCGGGATCGGACACCCACTCGCCGGACGCGGTGTGGACGAGCATGACGCGGGCGTCGAGCGCGTACCGCGTCCACGCCTCGGCGGGGTCGCCGCCGTCGCCGTCGCGCAGGACGGGCAGGGTGCGGCAGGGGTCGAGCTCGGTCCAGATCGCCTGCCGGGACGACCGGAGCCCGGTGCGGCGCCCGGCGCGCAGCGGCGAGTTCGCGAACGCGGCGACCAGCACGGGGCCGAGCGCGTGCGCGCGCCGCCAGCGGCGGGCGGCGTCCGCCCGGTCGGCGCCGATGTCGACGCAGACCTGCACGGACGCGGTGGAGCACATCATCGCCTCGCCCGCGTCGGGGAACCCGCCGGACACGAAGTAGTCGCGCATGCAGCGGTAGCGGGGATGCTCGGCCTGGAAGCGGGGACGGCGGACGGGGTCGACGCCGTGGCCGGCGAGGGCGAGCCCGGCCGGGGCGAGGACGTCGCGGACGCGGGCGATGTCGCCGGCGAGCGCGGTGTGCAGGGCGGACAGGCCGGGGAACGGCGCGGAGCTGAGCTCGAGCTGGCCTCCGGGTTCGTAGGTCACGGTGCTTCCGCCGGCCGGCGGTCCGGCCGCCGCGGCGTCGGCGTCCATGAGGGCGCGGACCTTCGCGGCCGGGACGTGCGCGGCGGGATCGGCGGCGTCGACCACGAACCACTCGGTCTCGGCTCCGACCGTCCCGGGCGGGCCGGTCTTGAAACAGACTCCGTGAATGTGCTGGTAGACGTCGTCCACGGTCAGCCGGGTCACCCTTGACTCCTCTGGTCAGCCAACGGGTTCGGATCCTTCCCTGCTGAACCGCATCAGATATCCGGCGATTTTCATGATCTTCCTTAAATCTCCGTGAACATCACGATCCGCACGTGTCCCGATCACCCTCCGTGGCATTCCGCGAATCACCCATTACCGGACTTCTCACCTCTTGACCGGACGCGCTAAAGTCCCGACCACCACCGGTGTGCGCGCCTTCCGAGGGACGGGGTTCCGAGCGATCGGGCCCGCCCGCGGGAGACCGGGCACCGGCCCCCGCAGCGGACGACGTGGAGGTCACATGCGCGCAGACACGGGTTCGCTCTACGACGCGCACGCCGACCGCCTCTACGCGTACTGCTGGTCCCTCGTCGGCGACCAGATCGCGGCGGCCGCGCTCGGCGACGCGTTCGCCGCGGCCGTCCACCGGCCCCCGCGCGGCGACGGCGTCCTGTGGCTCTACTCCCTCGCCCGGACCGTCTGCGCGGACCGCGGCGCGTTCGCCCCGCCCCGCGGCCCCCTGTTCGCCGACCCGGACCCGCTGCTGCGCGCCGCCGCGACGCTGCCCTCCGACCACCGCGAAGCCCTGCTGCTGCAGGCCGGCGAGTGGCTGGAGGTGCCCGACATCGCGCGGCTGCTCGGCGTCGCCCCCGACACCGCCGGGCAGCTCGTCGCGTCGGCGCGGGCCCGGCTGGAACGCGCCGTCCTCGACATCCTCATGCGCGGCGCCGCCGGGCCGCGGCTCGACCTCATCACCGCGTTCGAGAAGGGCACGCTGCCCCGGCTGCTGGCCCGGCGCGCCCCGGCGCACGCGCCCGGCTGGCTGCGCGAGCGCGTCATCGCCGCCTGCGAGGAGGAGGCCGCCCGGGACGTCCCCACGGTGACCGCGCCGATCCCGCTCGTGGTCGTCGGCCGGGACGCCCCCGCCGAGGCCCGCCGGGACCGGCGCGGCCTCGGCGGCGCCTGGACCCGGGGGCTCGGCGCCGCCGCGGGCGTGGCGGCCTCGGCCGCCGCCGCCATCGGCCTGCTGGCGTCGTGGCCGTCCGCCCGGGGCGCCGGATCGTCGTCCACGATCGTCCCCTCGTCCGGCGAGGGCCGCACGCAGCCCGCGTCCGTCTCGCCCCACGGCACCGGCCACGACCCGGCCGCCGCCGAGGCGGGTCCCCGCCGGGTGACGAGCCCGTACGGCGACTCGCGGCGCCCCGCCGGGACCGGCGGGCCGACCGGCGCGCCGGCCGGGGGGTCGGCGGGCGGGTCGTCCGGCGGATCCTCCGGCGGGCCGGCGGGCGGCGACGCCGAGCGCCGCACGTCCGCGCCGGTCTCCAAACCCGCACCGGAGAAGTCGCCCGCGGGCGGCCGCGCGGAGGAGGGGAAGCCGTCCCCGTCGGACCCGCCGTCGACCCCGCCGGCCGACGGCACCCCCACGCCGCCGCCGGAGACGACTCCCCCGGACGGCACCACGCCCCCGGCCACTCCCCCGGGCACCGGCACGCCCCCGCCGTCGGCGACGCCCACCGCGCCGACGCCGTCCGGCCTGCCGAGCCCCACCGCGAACCCCGCGCCGAACCCGGGCTGACCCGCGCCCGCCGGGACGGTCAGACGGCCGCACCGCCCTCGACCGGCGACGAGCCCCGCCGGACGAACAGCGCCGCGAGCACCGCGACGGCGGCCACGGCCCCGGCGACGGTCAGCGACGTCTGGAAGCCGTCCATGAACGCCAGATGGCTCCCGGTCGTGATCGCGTCGGCCGCGGGTCCCGGCGTGCCGGGCGGGACCGGCGCGACGCCCTGCGCCACGATCCCCTCCTGCCCGGCGAGCCGCTGCGCGGCGGCGTCCGGGACGCCCGCGTCCGTGAGCCGCCCGAACAGGACCTCGCCGACCCGGGAGGACAGCAGCACCCCGAGCACCGACGTGCCGAGGACGCCGCCGACCTGCGACGCCGTCTGCTGCAGGCCCCCGGCGACCCCCGCCAGCCGCGGCGGCGCGTTCCCCACGATCGCCTCCGTCCCGGCGACGATCACCATGCCGAACGCCAGTCCCATCAGCACGAACCACGGCCACAGCCCGGCATAGGGGGCGGAGACGCCGACGCGCGACAGCCCGAGCAGCGCCGCGGCGGTGAACGCCATTCCGAGCGCCAGCGGCACGCGCGGCCCGAACCGGCTGGTCAGCATGCCCGCCAGCGGCGACGCCACGATGAACACACCGGTCATCGGCAGCAGCCGCACGCCCGCGTCGACCGGGCTCATCCCGTGCACCTGCTGCAGGTACAGGGTGATGAAGAAGATCGTCCCGAACATGGCGAAGAAGCCGAGGACGATCAGCCCGGTCGCCGCCGACAGCGACACCGACCGGAACAGGCTCAGCGGCAGCAGCGGGTTCTCCGCCCGCCGCTCGTTCCAGACGAACGCCGCGAACAGCACCAGCGCCGCCGCGAACGACGCGCGCGGGACGGCGTCCCCGAAGCCGTGCTCCCCCGCCCGGATCAGGCCCCACACCAGCGCGAACAGCGCGCCCGTCAGCAGCGCGACCCCCGCGAGGTCGAACGCGCCCCCCGCTTCCTCGTCCCGCGACTCGCGGATCACCCACAGGCCCACGGCGAGGGCGACCAGCCCCAGCGGCGCGTTGACGAAGAACACCGACTCCCAGCCGACGTTCTCCACCAGCAGCCCGGCCACGATCGGCCCGCCCGCGATGGACACGCCGACCGTCGCGCCCCACACCCCGATCGCGGTGTTGAGCCGCTCGGCCGGGAACGTGTTGCGCAGGATCGCCAGGCTCGCGGGCTGCAGCAGCGCGCCCGCGAACCCCTGCACGACCCGCCAGAAGATCACCATGCCGAGCCCGCCGGACATTCCGATGAGGACGCTCGACACGGCGAACCCGACGACGCCCGCCAGGAAGGTCCGCCTGCGTCCGAACCGGTCGGCGATCTTGCCCGCGGGAATCAGCGTCACGGCCAGGGCCAGCAGGTACGCGTTGGTCACCCACTGCAGGCCGGCCAGGTCGGCTCCGAACTCGCGGGCGATCGCCGGATTGGCGATGGCCACCACGGTCGCGTCGAGCCCGACCATCATCACGCCCAGTGCGACCGCGACCAGCGTGAGCCACGGATGCCCGTGCCCCGCCCGTCCCCGCGCCCGCACGGGCTTCTCGAGCAACTGCGTCATCGTCCGTCCTCCCGATCGACTTCCAAGAAAATGTCACGAAGCGACAGTTGTCGTCAACCGCCGCTTGTCAGTCGATGTCTACAGTCTCAAGATGACAACAGTTGCACTATGACGATTTACCCGCCGTCACCGGGCCGTTAGGATTCGCCCATGACCGCGACCGTCCCCGACGCCCGGCCGCCGGGCCGCCGGGAGCGCAAGAAGCAGCGCACCCGGGAGGCACTCGTCGACGCCGCGTTCGCCCTCTTCGCCGAGAAGGGGTTCGACGCGACGACCGTCGAGGAGATCGCCGACGCCGTCGACGTGTCGTCCCGCACGTTCTTCCGCTACTTCGCGTCGAAGGAGGACGTGGCGCTCACCTTCCAGGACGAGCAGCTCCGCGCCGTCCTGACCGTGCTGGCCGAGCGGCCCGCGGACGAGCCGATCATGACGGCGCTGCGCCGCACGGTCGTCCAGGTCGCCCGCGCCTGCGAGAGCGGCGAGCTCGGCTTCACGCCCGAGCGGTTCCAGTGCCTGATCACGATGACCGCCGACAGCCCGGCGCTCTCGGCCGGCAGCCTGGAGCACACGCAGCGCAAGCAGACGCTGCTCACCGAGGTCATCGCCGAGCGGATGGGCCTCGACCCCGCCACCGACATGCGCCCGCACATCGTCGCGGCCACCGCCACCGGCGCCTTCCGGACCGCCGCCGAGGCCCACAACTCGCCCTCGATGGGCTACCCGTCCCTCGCCGAGGCCGCCGACGCGGCCTTCGCGATCCTCGAGCAGGACCTCAACACGCGCTGACGCCCCACCACCCGCGCCGGCGCCCGGGGGCGCCCTCCGGGACGCGGGCATGTGGACCGCGGGCCGGCCGGGCCCGAACCTCGTCCTGCGCCAGACCGCCCCGGTCGTCGCCTGGGTACGCCCCCGCCTGACCCGCCCAGCCCGCCTGGACCGCACCGGCCGCCTCGGGCGGCCAGGGTCGTCCGCGCCTGCCCCGTTCGGCCATCACGGTGACCAGCGCGGAGGCGACCCGGGCTCGGCGGGGTTCGGCGTCGGCGTGCTGCGTCACGCAACAGAACAGTGCCGCATTGTTTTCACTCGCGACCGATTCGGGCCGCGTGGAGACCGAAACGGCCCGGAGGTGTGGATTCCACAGAGAGGGTACGAAAGGGGCCGTCCGCACTAACAGATGACGCGACCGACCTCAACCCCTTGCCCCGAATCCTGAGGAAACCATGACGAACAACGGACAGGACGATGGCGAGGCCGCCCGCGCCTCCTCCCCCGAGTCCGCCCGCGAGGGCGACCGGGAGGCGCCCCGCATCACCGCGCGCGACGCGATCCGCGGCGCCGCCGTGCAGCTGACCGAGCTGCTCGGCGCACAGCCGGACTCGGTGTCGGCGCTGCAGCCGCGGGACGGCGGCGGCTGGGTCGCGGACGTGGAGGTCGTGGAGATCGAGCGGATCCCCGACACCTCCAGCGTCATGGCGACCTACCGGGTGACGCTCGACCCGCGGGGCGAACTCGTGGGCTACGAGCGCACGCGGCGGTACGCGCGCGGACAACTGGACCGAGCCTGAAGGCCGGCCGCCCGCACGGGCGGCGACATCCCTGCGGGCCCAGTGCCGAACGAAGGGAGCCCCCCAATGACCGTCATGCAACAGCAGCAGGCACGTCCCTCCGGCGGAGGCAGCACGGGCCTCTACGACGTCCTCGAACTGATCCTCGACAAGGGACTCGTCATCGACGCGTTCGTCCGTGTCTCGCTGGTCGGCATCGAGATCCTCAAGATCGATGTCCGGGTCGTCGTGGCCAGCGTCGACACCTACCTGCGGTTCGCCGAGGCGTGCAACCGGCTCGACCTGGAATCGGGCCGCAAGGCGCCGACGCAGCTCACCGACATCGTCGGCGACTCGGTGGAGAGCGGCGCCAAGGGCAAGTCGAAGGGCGCGCTGACCGGCGCGGTCGAGGCGTTCAGCGATTCGCTGCAGCGCGGACGGGACGGCGACGACGAGGAGGGCGCGGAGCGCAAGAGCCGCTCGTCCTCGACGTCGACCGCCCGCCGGAGCACCCGGCGCAAGGAAGGCGAGTAAGTGGCCATGCCGGTGTACGTCTACGCGATCACGGACGCGGACCACCCGCACCGCCTGGACGGCCTGAAGGGCGTCGGGGAGTCCGCGGGCACGCCGACGACCGTCGCGGGACGGTCGCTGAAGGCGGTGGTGAGCGACGCGCCCGACGACCTGCGGCCGAAGCGGCGCGAGGTGCTCGCCCACCAGGCCGTCCTGGAGCGGCTGCTCGAGGACGGCGCCGTCCTGCCGATGCGGTTCGGGTTCCTGGCGCCGAGCCACGACGAGGTCGCCGGCGCGCTCGACGAGAACGCCGACTCCTACACGCGGACGCTGAAGCGGCTCGCCGGGCGCATCGAGTACCACCTCAGGTGCGGCCGCGCCCAGGACGACGTGCTGCGCGAGGTCCTCACCGAGTCGCCGGAGGCGCGGCGGCTCAACGAGGCCACCCGCCGGGACCCGTCCGCGCACGGCGACCGGGTGGCGCTCGGCGAGCTGGTCGCCCAGGAGGTCGCGCGCCGCAACGACGCCGCCGCCCGGGAGATCGTGGACGCGCTCGCGCCCGCGGCCGCCGAGGTCGCGCCGGGCGAGGCGCGCGGCGAGCACTTCCTCGCCGTGTCCTTCCTGGTGGACCGGGCGCGCGCGGCCGAGTTCGCCGACCTCGTGCAGGCGGAGCGGGCGCGCCGCGGCGACGGGTACGAGCTGGCGCTGCACGGGCCGCTGCCGCCCTACAGCTTCGTCTGACGGAAGGACCGGCATGGGCCTGATCACGCAGGTGCTGACCCTCCCGCTGGCTCCGGTGCGGGGCGTCGGCTGGGTGCTGGACCAGGTGGTCCAGACGGCCGAGCGGGAGTACTACGACCCCGCGCCCGTCCGCGCCGAGCTGCGGGAACTGGAGCGGGCACTGCTCGAGGGCCGCATCGACGAGGCGGAGTTCGACCGCCGCGAGGACGAGCTGCTCGACCGGCTGGCCTGGCTGGAGGAACGGTGGCGCGAGATCGGCGGCGACGGCCGGACGACCACGGAAACGGGATGAGATGCAGAGCAACGCGAAGATAGCCGTCGCGCTCGTGGGGGGCTACCTCCTCGGGCGCACGAAGAAGGCGAAGATGGCGATCGGGCTGGGCATGTTCCTGGCCGGGAAGAAGATCAGCCTGGACCCGCGCGAACTGAGCCGGCTGGCGGCGGCGTCGCCGCTGGTGAGCGGGCTGAGCGACCAGGTGCGCAAGGACCTGGTCGACGGCACCCGGACGGCGGTGACGTCCGCGGTCACCCAGCGCGCGAACACCCTGGCCGACACGCTGCACGAACGCACCCTCGACCTCGACGACCCGCTCCGCGGCGGCCGGGAGGACGACGAGGGCGAGCGGGACGCGGCCCGCGGCGACGGTGCCGCGGACGACGGTGCCCCGGACGACGGTGCCCCGGACGAGGGCGAGGACGGGCGGCCCCGCCGCGGCGCCCGCAAGGCCGCACCGGCGAAGGCGTCCAAGACCGCCAAGGCGTCCACGTCGACCGCGCGCCGCTCGGCGGGCAAGGCGTCGTCCAAGGCGTCGTCCGGCGGGCGGACCGCCGCGCGCAAGACCGCCGGGACGGCCCGCCGGACGGCGGCGGGCGGCCGGCGCAAGGCCGCCGACCGTGGAGACGCCGATGGCTGAGTCGACGATGAGCAAGGTGAAGGACGACCTGGTCGGGAGCCCCGCCGCGGACCGGCTGAAGAGCGAACTGGAGGCCTACCTGCAGGCGCGCGCCCTGAAGGCCGTGTCGGACCTGGGCGAGCGGATCGGCCGGGGCGCCGGAAGGCTCGCCGAGGGCGGCTCGCCCGGCGGGCTGGTGGGCGGCCTCGCCAAGGGCGGGCAGGCCCTCGGCGAGGGCGAGTCGCCCGCGCGGGCCGCCGCCAAGGCCGGCGGCTCCATGCTGAAGGACCGCGTGAAGTCGATGTTCGGCACGGGCGGCAAGAAGGGCAAGGGCGGCGGCGGCAAGTCCAAGAGCGTCGTCATCGTCGAGGACGTCGACGTGGGCGTCCCGGTGCGCGAGGCGTACGACCAGTGGACGCAGTTCCAGGAGTTCGCGTCGTTCGCGAAGGGCGTCGTCAGCGTGGACAAGGCCGACGACACCAAGAGCAACTGGACCGCGAAGGTCGCCAAGTCCACGCGGACCTGGCAGGCGACCGTCACCGAGCAGGTCCCTGACCGGCGGATCGCGTGGACGTCCGAGGGCGCGAAGGCCACGGTCAAGGGCGTGGTGACGTTCCACCCGATCACCGACGACCTCACCCGCGTGCTGCTGGTGCTCGAGTACTTCCCCAAGGGGCTGTTCGAGAAGACCGGCAACATCTGGCGGGCGCAGGGCCGCCGGGCGCGGCTCGACCTGAAGCTGTACCGCAAGTTCATCACGATGCGCGGCGAGGCCACGGACGGCTGGCGCGGCGAGATCCGCGACGGCGAGGTCGTCGTGGACCACGACGAGGCCGTCGAGGAGGACGAGCGCGCCCGCGAGGAGGACGAGCGCGGCGCCGAGGACGTCCGGGAGGACGTCCCCGAGGGCGCGGACCGCGCGGACGAACCCGCCGGCGAGGACGAAGGCGAGGAGGAAGGCGAGGCCGCCGAGTACGACGAGGAGATCGAGGACGCCGAGGACCTCGAGCCCGTCGAGGACGCCGAGGACGAGCCGGAGGAGCCCGCGGACGAGTACGAGCCCGAGGCCGACGAGTACGAGGAGGAGCCCGACGAGGAGATCGACGATGAGCGCGAACGGGCCGGGGCCGGCCGCCGCTGACGCGGCCGCCGCGGCACAGGACGACGACCGGACGAGGCTGGTGTGACATGTCCGACTCACTCGCGGGCCGCATGGGCCCCTCCACCGGCGTGAGCCCGTACGCGGCCCGCGACGGCGGTTCGTCGGCGAACCTCGCCGACATCCTGGAGCGGGTGCTCGACAAGGGCGTCGTCATCGCCGGCGACATCCAGATCAACCTGCTCGACATCGAGCTGCTGACCATCAAGCTCCGCCTGCTCGTCGCCTCCGTCGACAAGGCGAAGGAGATGGGCATCGACTGGTGGGAGCACGACCCGTCGCTGTCGTCGCACGCCCGGCGGCCGGCCGTCCGGGCGAGCACGCCGCGCGGGCGCGACTCGCTGGAGGAGGAGAACGCGCGGCTGCGCGACGAACTGGAGCGGCTGCGCGAGGCGGCCGGGCTGCCCGCCGCCGAACGGGAGGAGGACACCCGATGACCGTCGCATCGACGCCGGCGACGACGGCCGAGCTGAGTTACGTCTACGCGGTCGGGCCGCGCGTCCCGGAACTGGAGCGGGCCGCGTCGCGGCTCACGGGCCTGCTGGACCGGCCCGTCCACACCGTGGAGTCGGGCGGCCTGGCGGCGGTGGTGTCGAGCGTGCCGGAGGCGGGGTTCGGCGAGGAGGGCTTCAAGGCCCAGCTCGAGGACCTGGGCCGGCTGGAGGTGATCGCCCGGACGCACCACGGGGTGATCGACGCCCTGTTCCGTGAGGTCACCGTCCTGCCGCTCCGGCTCGCGACCGTCTACCGCGACGACGCGCGCGTGGCCGCGATGCTGGACGAGTCGGGCGCCGAGTTCGCCGCGCTGCTGGAGCGGCTCGCGGGGCACCTGGAGTGCGGCGTGAAGGTGTACGCGCTGCCACCGGGCCCGGGGAGCGGTCCGTCCGCCCCCGCCCGGACGGACGGCAACCGGACGGACGGTGCCGGAACGAACCCCGGCCGGGCCTACCTGCAGCGGCGCAAGGCGCAGCGCACCCGGCACGAGGACGCGGCGCGGGCGGCGGCGGAGACCGCGGCGCGGGTCCGCGAGGTCGCCGCGGCGCACGCCGTCGACCGGGTCGCGCACCGCCCGCAGCAGGGGGAACTCGCGACCGGAGAGGGCCGCAACATCACGAACGAGGCGTACCTCGTCCCGGCGGGGACGACCGGCGCGTTCGCGGCGGCCGTCCGGGAGGCGGCCCGGGACCTGCCGGGCGTGCGCGTCGAGGTGACGGGCCCGTGGGCGCCGTACAGCTTCGCGACGCCGCCCGCGCCGCGCGCGGAGGACGGGGACCGGCGTGGGCGATGACGTGTTGCTGCGGGGGTTCGACGAGGAACCGGCCCTCGCGGGCCGGCAGGTCGCGCTGATCGACCTGCTGGACCGGCTGCTGAACAGCGGCGCCGTGCTGACCGGCGACCTGGTGCTGTCGATCGCCGACGTGGACCTCGTCCGGATCAACCTGCGCGCCGTCATCCACTCCGTCACCCCCGACGACCCGGCCCCCTGGTGAGCACCGTGAACGAACCCGCCGCCCGCGAACCCCGCGCTTCCGCCGCCCCCGGCGCCCCCGAACGGCGGGGCGCCGCCCCGTCCGGCCGTCCCGGCACGCCCGGTGACCTGCGGCTGGACGGGGTGGCCGACGCCGCCGCCCGCGCCTTCGAGCTGCTGCCCGCCCCGCCCGGGGAGCCGCGGGTGCCGAGCGTCGCCGAGCGACTGAACACCGACCCCGAGACGGTCGAGCGCGACCTCGTCAAGCTCGTCCTGACGGTCGTGGAGCTGCTGCGCCAGCTCATGGAGCGGACCGCGCTGCACCGCGTCGACCAGGGGGACCTGACCGAGGAGCAGGAGGAGCGCATCGGCATGACGCTGATGACGCTCTACGACCGGATGGAGGACCTCTGCGAGCGCCACGGCCTGACCATGGACGAGCTCAACCTCGACCTCGGCCCGCTCGGCACGCTCCTCCCGCCCTCCTGAGCCTCACTCGTGCATCTGGGCGATCTGGATGAGGTTGCCGCAGGTGTCGTCCAGGACGGCCGTCGTGACGGGCCCCATCTCCAGCGGCTCCTGCGTGAAGCGGACGCCGAGGCCCTTCAGCCGCTCGTACTCGGCGTGGACGTCGTCCACGGCGAACTGGGTGAGCGGGATGCCGTCCGCGACGAGCGCCTCCTTGAACGCCTTGGAGGCCGGATGGCCGTCGGGCTCCAGGAGGAGCTCGGTTCCGTCGGGCTGCTCCGGTGAGACGACGGTCAGCCACCGGGCCCCGCCGGCCGGAACGTCGGTCTTCTTCACGAACCCCAGCGTCTCGGTGTAGAAGCGCAGGGCTTTCGCCTGGTCGTCGACGTAGACGCTGGTGACGTTGATCCTCATTGCCGCCTCCCATTCGGCTTGAGCCACCGGTCGGCGATGCGCTCAAGCGGTTCGGTGCACAGGTCGTGGAACTTGTAGCGGCCCTCGCGGCGCGTCCGGATCAGGCCGGCGTCCTCCAGCACGGCGAGGTGCTGGCTGATCGCCTGCCGGGACGACGCGAGGCCGTGCCGCATCGCGAGCCGCCCGCAGATCTCGAAGAGTGTCTGCCCGTCGCGCTCGGTCAGCTCGTCGAGGATCTTGCGTCGCGTCGGATCGGCCAGGGCCTTGAAGACATCGTCCGCCACACACCCACCATATGCAAGCCACAACTTGCATATCAAGCCGGGACGTGCGCGTTTATCGCAGCGTCGACGAGGGAGGGGCTCATCGGCGACGCGGCCGGAAAAAGAATCGGGCCGGGATGTCGAGAACCGTGCGGCGGCTCCGATCGATGGGTGAGGGCGCCCGCGGGGGGCGCCCCGGACGGAGGTCACACGATGGGCGAGGTCACCTGCGACGTCACGATGTCCCTGGACGGCTACGTGGCGGGACCGCACCAGAGCCTGGAGAATCCGCTCGGCGTGGGCGGCGAGCGGATGCACCGGTGGATGTTCGAGCAGCGGGAGCAGAACGCCGCCGCGATCGAGAGGATCACGGCGGCGGGCGCCTACATCATGGGGCGCAACATGTTCGGCCCCGACCGGGGCGACTGGGACCTGGACTGGACGGGCTGGTGGGGCGAGGAGCCGCCGTACCACGCGCCGGTGTTCGTCCTCTCCCACCACCCGCGCGAGCCGCTGCCGATGAAGGGCGGGACGACGTTCCACTTCGTCACCGAGGGGATCGAGGCGGCGCTCGCCCGGGCCCGGGAGGCGGCGGGCGGCCGGGACGTCGCCGTCGCGGGCGGGGCGGAGACGATCGGCCGGTACCTCGCGGCCGGGCTGATCGACGAGCTGCGGCTGCACGTGGCGCCGGTGCTCCTCGGCGGCGGCGCGCGGCTGTTCGACGGGGTGGGCGACCTCGGCCTGCGGGCGTCCGGCCCCGCGCCGGGCACCGACCTGGTCACCCACCTCACCTACCGGATCACGCGCTGACCGGCCCGGCGGACGGCCCGGCGGGGGTCACGAACTCGGGCTGGTCGATGACGCGCAGCCAGCTCCCGTCGGGCTGCCGCCGGACGACCTGGGCGCGGGCGCCCGCGCCGTCCCGCGGCGGCGTCGAGGTGAGCGCGATGTCCCCGTTGACGAGCGTCGGGAGCGGCTCCTCCGGTGCGAAACGGGGACGGTTCGCCAGGACCTTCTCCCACAGTTCGCGGATCGCCTCGCGGCCGACGGTGACGGCGCCGGGAGGGTACGCCAGCACGGCGTCCTCCGCGTAGAGCGCCGCCACCCCGGCCGCGTCGCCCGCGTTGGACCGCTCGACGAACAGGCGGGTGATGTCTTCCGGGCGCATGGCCTTCTCGAGGTTCGGCATGCCTCCATCATCGAAGCCGAGGACGTATAAGTCCAAGAGATAGTTCTTCTGAGTGCCAGAAGGATCATTTATGGAATCGGCTCCGGCCGGGCCCGGCCACCTCCGGCCCGGATTCGCGATCGGTTGATAAGATCCGACAATGCGGCTTTTGAGTGACGAGGACGTTCGTGCGCTGCACGCCAAGTACGCCCCCTCCCAGGAGGCGTTCGACCTCGTCCACTCGCACTGCGAGACCGTCTGGCGCATCGCCGAGCAACTGCTCGCGCGCCGCGCCCTCGACGTGGACGCCGAACTCGTCCGCGTCGGGTGCCTGCTGCACGACATCGGCGTTTACCGGCTGTACGACGCGGACGGCGGGTTCGACCACGCCGGCTACATCCGGCACGGGATCCTCGGCCACGAGATCCTCGCCGACGAGGGGTTCCCCGAGGCCGTCTGCCGGTTCTGCTCGCACCACACCGGCGTGGGCCTCACCCGCGAGGACGTCCGCGGGCAGGGCCTGCCGCTGCCGGTCGCCGACTACCTGGCGGAGACGGTCGAGGAGGAGCTCGTCATGTACGCCGACAAGTTCCACAGCAAGAGCAACCCGTCCCGGTTCGTGACGGCGGACGAGTTCGCCCGGCACGTCCGCCGGTTCGGGGACGAGAAGGTCACCGCGTTCGAGGAGATGTGCGGCCGGTTCGGCCTGCCCGACTTCGCGGCCGTCGGCGCCGCACCCGGCTGACGCCGCACCCAGCTGACGCCGGGACGGGCGGTGCCCATCGCGCCGCGGGACGGGCCGGGGCGGGACGGGCGGGGCCGCTCGCCGGCGGACGGCCGGCCGGCGAGCGCTCCGGATTCGTCGTGCATCGTTCTCGCCGTCCCTCAGCGGGGCGCGCGGGGCAGCCCGAGGCCGATCATCGAGATCAGCTCCCGCTGGATCTCGTTGACGCCGCCGCCGAACGTCAGCACGAGCGCGCCCTTGACGCCCTCGTCGAGCCGGTCGGCGAAGTCGGCGGTCGCGGGATCGCCGGGGTCGCCGAAGCGGGCCAGCACGTCGCCGATGACGCGGCCGACGTCCTGCATGCGCTCCGAGCCGTAGATCTTGCTGGCGGACGCGTCGGCGGCGCCGAGCCAGCCGAGGTCCTGGTTCGCGGCGACCTGCCAGTTCAGCAGCTCGTTCACGCGCAGGTACGCGTACACCCGGCCGAGGGCGCGGCGGACGGCCGGTTCGTCGATGAGCGGACGGCCGTCCCGCCCGCGCGCCGTGCGGGCCCAGCGCTCGAACCGGTCGTAGGTGTGCCCGATGTTCCCGGCGGGGGCGAGGGTGACCCGCTCGTGGTTGAGCTGGTTGACGATGAGGTCCCAGCCCTTGTTCTCCTCGCCGATCAGCATGTCGGCCGGGACCCGGATGTCCTCGAAGTACGTCGAGTTCGTGTGGTGCCGGCCGTCCATCGTGATGATGGGCGTCCAGGAGAACCCCGGGTCCTTGCAGTCGACGATGAGCATCGAGATGCCCTTGTGCTTCTTGGCGTCCGGGTCCGTGCGGGCGGCGAGCCAGACGTAGTCGGCGTGCTGGGCGCCCGAGGTGAAGATCTTCTGCCCGTTGACGACGTAGTGGTCGCCGTCCCGGACGGCGGTGGTGCGCAGGGCCGCCAGGTCGGTGCCCGCGCCGGGCTCGCTGTAGCCGATCGCGAAGTGGCACTCCCCCGCCAGGATGCGCGGGATGAAGTACTCCTTGTGCGCGTCGGAGCCGTACTGCAGGATCGTCGGCGCGACGGAGTTCAGCGTGATCAGCGGGTAGGGGACCTCCGCCCACGCGATCTCGTTGGCGAAGATCGTCTGCTCGACGGGGCCGTACCCGCGGCCGCCGTACTCCTTCGGGAGCGCGACGCCGAGCATCCCGTCGCGGCCGAGGCGGCGGGTGTGCTCCATGAACTCCGGGCCGAACGGGTCGCGGCGGATCGCCTCGGCCTGCTCGGCGGTCAGGCAGCCGCGGAAGTACTCGCGCAGTTCGGCGCGGAGCCTCTTCTGCTCGTCGGTCAGGTCGATGAACATTCAGGCCTCCTGGGCCCGCACGAGGGCGCCGATCGTGTCCAGGGTGTCCTCCGCGCCGCCGAGCAGGTGCCCGTAGTGCTTGCCCCAGGCGAAGTAGCGGTGCAGCGGATAGGTGACGTCCATGCCGATGCCGCCGTGCAGGTGCTGGCAGGTGTACAGAGCTCGCACGACGGGGTCGCAGGCGTTGAACGCGGCGATCGCCAGCACCTCGTCGGCGTCGGGCGCGCCCTCGGCGAGCCGCCACACGCCCGCCCAGACGGCCACGTCGAGCGCGCGCTTGGCGATGTAGACGTCGCCGATCTGCATCGTGACGGCCTGGAACTGCGCGAGCGCCCGGTCGAACTGCTCGCGCGTCCTCACGTACTCCTTGGTGAGGTCGAGGGCGCCCTCGATCACCCCGGACGAGATCGCGACGGCGCCCGCGACGGCCGTCCGGCGCAGGGTGTCCCACGCGGCGCCGTCCGTGCCGGTCTCCGGGCCGCCGAGCAGCGCGTCCGGCCCGACCCGGACGCCGTCCAGCGCGATCCGCGACAGCGGTTCGGAGATCGCCGACGGCTGCGCGGTGATGGCGACCCGCGACGGTTCGACCAGGAACACCCCGACGCCCGCGCCGTCCACCCGCGCCGGGACGAGGATCCGCGCGGCCTCGCGGGCGCACGGCACGAACGTCTTGACGCCGTCGAGGACGAAGCCGTCGCCGTCCCGGCGGGCCGTCGCGGCGACCTCCCCGGCCGGGCCGACCTCGCGGTAGGCGCCGGTCAGGACGGTCTCCCCCTCGATCAGCGGGGCCAGCAGCGCGCGCTGCTCCGCCGTGCCGTGCCGGGCGATCGGCAGCGCCGCGAGCGCCAGCGACGCGTACGCCGGGACGGGCGCGACCCGCGCCCCGACCTCGCGCAGCACGACCGCGAGCTCGATCGGGCCGAGTCCCGCGCCGCCGACGTCCTCGGGCAGGACGACGCCGAGCAGCCCGGCCTGCGCGAGGGCCTTCCAGGTGCCGCCGTCGAACGCGGGCCCGCCCTTGCCGTGTTCCCCGTCGAACGCCTCCAGCCGTTCGGCGGTCGCCTCGCGCGCCAGGACGTCCGCGGCCAGGCCGCGGAGTTCGCTCCGGGTCTCGTCGAGGTTGAAGTCCACTCATCCGCTCCCTTCCAGGAGGTGCGGCCGGCCGCGCCGACCCCACGGCCGAAAGTAGAACAGATTCTACTTTGTGTCCAGAGGGATGATCAGAGGCCGTCCGGCGGCGATTCACCTAGCACGGCCGCGTGGACGGGACGGCGGCGGGCGGCCGTGCGGCACGCTGCGCCGATCGTTCAGATAACAGGTTCTTGCGAGCGTTGTAGGCTGGGGGGCGACACGGCGGGCGACCGGGCCCGCCCGAAGGGGATGTGAGGACCGTGACCGCAGAGCCGACCGTGGCCGAGGACGAGATCCCCGGGCAGCCCGCCGGGCGGGCGGGGCAGAACGCGCGGTCCCGCAGCCAGCACCAGCGGCGCAAGCGTATCGTCCAGGCGGCGGCCGCGCTCGCGTCGCGCGGCGGCATCGACGCCATGCAGATGCGCACCGTCGCCGAACGGGCCGGGGTGGCGCTCGGCACGCTCTACCGCTACTTCCCCTCGAAGGACGACCTCGTCGTGGCCGTCGTCGGCGAGGAGATCGAGCTGCTCGAACGCAGCATCGAGCGGCGCCCGCCCCGCGCGGGCACGTCCCCGCAGCGGGCGGTGGAGGCGCTGATGCGCGCCACCCGCGGCCTGATGCGGGAGCCGGAGCTGGCCGCCGCGCTGATCCGGTCGCTGCTGCTGTCGGACGTCCAGACCGACTTCAGCGACCGGATGACCGGCCTGCTGCTGCGCGCCGCCGTGGGCCCCGAGTCCGCCGCGTCCGACTCCGGGGCGGACGACTCGCGGCGGGTCATGGCCCGTGCGCTCACCGCCGTCTGGACGATGGAGATGATCGAGATGCTGCGCGGGCAGGCCGGGGCCGAGGAGATCCAGGCCCGGCTGGAGATCGCCGCCGCACGGCTGCTCGGCGACTGAACGCGGGCGGGCGGCCGGAGGAGCACCTCCGGCCGCCCGCCGGGATCCGCGGACGCCGCGGGGCGTTACGGGCGCTGCCCCGCCTCGTCGACGATCCCGGTCTTCACCTGCACCGTCAGCCGCATCAGGTCGCCCTTGCGGAACGAGAGGGTCCCGTCCTCGCCCCGCGTCGAGTGGTCCTTGATCGCGACGGCTCGCTCGCCGAGGTACCGGTACGTCTTCGGGTCGAAGAGGATCTCCTCGTGGATGTACCCCTCGGTGATCCGGCCGAGGGCGATCGCCTGGCGCCCGGCCATGTCCACGCGTCCCTCGACGAGCGTCACGTCCGGAATCTTCTTGATCGCCCGGAACACCGCCGCCTCCAGCCTCGGCGGCAGCACGTTGTCCCGCAGGATCGCGCTGAGCGTCCCATAGGCGGTCGAGTAGCGCCCCTCACTGGTCTCGCCGAGCCCGCCCATTCCCGCGTAGACCCACTTCAGCAGCGCGTCCGGGTCCGTGGGCAGCTTCGCCAGGCTCGCGTAGTCCGACGGCGGCATCGTCCCCGCCGCCAAGGGCACCTGTTCGAGCCGCCCGTTCTCCATGAGCGCGATGACCTTGCCGTCGGCGCGCGTCCAGCTCCGGTTCGTCCGGGTGTCGGCCGGGTCGTCCGACAGCGGGCCGTTCGGGGTGTCGCCGCGCCGCGACCGCGACTCGGTGTAGACCCACTGGTCGGGGCGCGGCGGGGTGAACGGGCGGGCCTCCGCGGACTGCGCGGCCCGCTCCAGCAGCTCGGACGCGTTCGCGACCGGTCCCGCCGGGATGCCGGGGACGACCGGCGCCGGCCGCCCCTGCTCGTCCACGCCGCCCGACTGGAGCACCGTCACGCCGACGACGGCGGCGGTGGCGAGCGCGCCGACGGCGGCGAGCCGGACGCCGAGGCGCGGGAGGCGCCCGGGGCCCGCGGCGCGCCGGGAGGCCGC
>NZ_JBHTJA010000048.1:0-52888 GCF_042675525.1 Actinomadura sediminis | reverse complement strand
GGGGCCGCCAGGCGTCCGTGAACGCCTCGGCGGCCTCCGGGGCGGCGTGCACGCCGCGGACGGGCCCGGGCAGGACGCCCGCCAGTTCGCCGGCCGCGTCCGGCGGGCAGCCGAGCAGCGGCGGGCGCGGCGGCGTCCACAGCGCGACGCCCTCGACGCGGCCGCCGCGGGTCCAGCGGGCGAACAGGACGTCCTCGCGGTCGCCGGGTTCCAGGGCGCGCATCGTGGCGGTCACCGTGAGCGGCACCGTGTGGACGGCCGGGTCGGCGTGCATGAACGGTCCGGCGTCGGAGAGGAAGGTGTCGAGGTCGCGCGTCAGCGTCCAGCCCATCCCCCCAGTCTGGACGGCGCCGTGCCGCCCGCGCACCCGGATATCCGGTCGTCCGCCCGGGCCCGGCGCCCTACGATCGCGCCATGGAGTTCGAGGTGCGGGCGGCGCGCGACGGTGATCTGGCGGGCCTCCCGGAGATCGAGCGGAGCGCGGACGGGGTGTTCCGGCCGCTCGGCATCGTGTTCCCGCCCGGCCCCACCGTGATCGAGGAGCTGATCGGGACGGACGCCGACATCATCGTCGCGGGGGACCCGCCGGTGGGCTTCGCCGCGGTCCGGGACGTCGACGGCGCGGCGCACCTGGAGCAGATCGCCGTCCGCGCGGACCTCACCGGCCGGGGCATCGGCGTGCCGCTGCTGCGGGCCGTCCGCGCGCGGGCGGCGGAGGCGGGGGCGCCGGGCGTCAGCCTGCTGACGTTCCGGGACGTCCCGTGGAACATGCCCTGGTACGAGCGGCACGGGTTCGCCGAGCTGCCCGGAGAGCGCTGGGGGCCGGGCCTGCGGGCGCACTGGGACGCCGAGGTGGAGGCGGGCCTGCACCGGCTGGGCCCCCGCGTCGTCATGTGGGCGCCCGCCCGCTGACGCGCCTCCGCCTCAGCAGCCGGTGGCCCGCCCACAGCACCGGCGGCAGGAGGAGCAGCGCGACGAGCGGGGCCAGGATCGCCAGCAGGCTCATGCCCAGCGACGCGGCGTCCTCCGCGGTGCTGACGACCGGCGCGCCGAAGCCGAACGTGCCCCCGTCGATCACCGGGCGCACCGACGCCTTGACGGCGTGCACCGCCAGGGCGGCCACGATGCCGAGCACCCACCCGATCCAGGCGTGCTCCTGCATGAACGACGACGTCGCGACCCGCCCGTCCAGCCGTTCCGCCGCGTCCGTGGCGGCGAAGACGGCCCCGCCCGCCGCCGGGCGGACGAGCGTCTGCACGGCGTCGTTGACGGTGTCGACCGCGGGGATCTTGTCCAGGACGACCTCGGCGGCGAGCAGCACCGCGAGGCCCGCAAGGACCCACCCGTTCGTCAGCCACCCGAACTCGGCGGGCAGCCGGACGACGTCGGTGAAGCGGGCGAGGAACCCGACGACGAGCATCGGGATGTAGGCGTTCAACCCGGCGGCGGTCGACAGGCCGAGGCCGGTCAGTGTCGCGAGCATCGTCCGGAGTCCCCCGTATCGTTGTTGCCCTAGGACGTGGGCGGCCCCACCCGGGTTCCGGGGCGGCGCCCGGCACAACAGGACAGGGGGGACGATGACGAGCCCGGGGGCGTGGCTGCGGGATCTGCGGGGTCGGCTCGGCGACCGGACGCTCTCCGTGGCGGCGCTGGTCGTGCTGGTGGCGGTGGCGGTCGTCCCGCTGGTGGCGCTGCCGGCGGTGCGGTGCGAGGTGTTCGGGAGCGGCTGCCGGGAGCCCGTGCCGGACCTCCGCGCGGACCGGGTCGTGGCGCGCACGCCGTCCGTGACCCCCGTCCAGGCGGCCGTCCGGGGCGGGTACGTGGCGCTCGGCGACTCCTACTCGTCCGGGCTCGGCGCCGAGGGCACCGTCGCCGACCGCAACCCGCTGAACCGCTGCCACCGGACGTCCGAGGCGTACTACCACGGGGTCGCGGCGGCGTTCGACTTCGCCGGGGGCAGCGCGTTCTGGGCGTGCTCCGGGGCGACCACCGCCGACGTGCTGGACGGCAAGGGCGGCGAGCCCCCGCAGATCGGCCGGATCGGCGCCGGCACCAGCCTGGTCACGATCAGCATCGGCGGGAACGACGTCGGCTTCTCCAAGATCCTCGCGGGCTGCGTGGTCAAGCTGCCGTGGAGCGACGCCTGCACCGAGCAGGGCGTCGACATCGCGGCGCGGATGGCCGAGCTGCGGCAGGACCTGCCCGCCCTGATCGACCGGCTGCGGGAGCGGGCGCCGCGGGCCCGGATCGTCCTGATGGGCTACCCGAAGGCGTTCTCCGAGGTGAAGGGCGCGGCCGGGGACAACATCACGGTCGGCGACCAGCGGTGGCTGAACGCCCGCACCTACGAGCTGGGCGAGCTGATCGAGAAGGCGGCCGCCGAGGCCGATGCGGAGATCGCGGCCGCGGGCGCGCCCGGCAGCGTCGAGTTCGTGGACGCCTACAGCGCGTTCGCCGGTCATGAGGCGGGCAGCCGCGACCCGTACATGAACGGGCTCACGGTCGACCTGGCCGCGTTCAAGGCCGAGCCGCGCAGCTTCCATCCGACCGCCAAGGGCCACGACGCCCTGGCGCGGCTGTTCGTCGACCAGATCAAGAAGGGCCCCGGGCGCCCCCTCACCTGAGTCGCGCGCACCGCCCCGCCGGGCTCGGGGTGACGGGCCACGGCGAAACGGGCATGAATGGACGGACTGGGAGGTTCCGATGTCCGTCACGCTGGCCCTCGCCGGAGACACGATGCTGGGCCGCGGCGTCGCCGAACGCGTCGCCGCCGACCCGCGCGGGCTGTTCTCCGGCGAGGTGCGCGAGGCCGTCGCCGGGGCCGACCTCGCCGTCCTGAACCTCGAATGCTGCGTGTCCGACCGCGGGCGGCGGTGGGACCCGGCCCACAAGGCGTTCCACTTCCGGGCGCCGCCGGCCGCCGCCGACGCCCTCGCCGGGTTGGGCGTCGACTGCGTCACCCTCGCGAACAACCACGCCCTCGACTACGGGCCCGACGCCCTGTCCGACACTCTCGGCCACCTCGCCGCCGCGGGCGTCCGGACCGTCGGCGCCGGACGGACCCCGCAGGAGGCGCGGGCACCGGCCGTCCTGGAGGCGGGCGGGCTCCGGCTGGCGGTCCTCGGCGTCACCGACCACCCCGCCGACTTCGCCGCCGCGCCCGGCCGTCCGGGCGTCGCCCACGCCGACCTGGAGAACGGCGTGCCCGCGTGGCTCCTCGACCTCGTCCGGGACCTTCGCGCCTCCTGCGACGCCGTCCTGGTGACCCCGCACTGGGGTCCGAACATGACGTCCGAGCCCCTCCCGTACGTGCGGCGGGCCGCCGCGGCGTTCGTGGAGGCGGGCGCCACGCTGGTCGCCGGGCATTCCGCCCACGTCTTCCACGGCGTCGCCGGGCCGGTCCTGTTCGACCTCGGCGACTTCATCGACGACTACGCCGTGAACGGGTTCCTCCGCAACGACCTCGGGCTGCTCTTCCGCGTCACCCTGGACGCGCGCGGCCCGTCCGGCATCGAGGCGGTCCCGCTCCGCCTCGACTACGCCCGCACCCGCCTCGCCGTCGGCGCCGACCGGGCGTGGATCGAGGGCCGCCTCACCGACGCCTGCGCGGCGTTCGGCACCCGCGTCGCGGCGGGGGCCGGGAACGGCCCCCTCACCATCGTGCCGTGATCACCGCGTGACCGCGCCGTCCTCCCCGCGCCCGCGTTCAAGGGCGGAGGACGATCGAGCGCGGGGGTTCGGGCGACTCCACCGTGACCTCCCCGGACTCCGGGTCGTGGAAGCCCTGCGCGACGAGCCCGCCGTAGTCGTACGTCCCCTGCCGCCCCTGGACGAGGCGGACGGCCCACACCGCGCCGCGGCTGCCCGGACGCTCGCGCACGAGCGCCCGCGCGAGCTCCTCCATCGCCCGCCGCGGGTCGGCGCCCGCCCCGCCGGGTCCGACGCGGCGCCCGGCGGGGTCGAGCACGTGCCAGCTGAACAGGTCGCCGCCGCTCGGCACCGTCATCGGGCTCCCCTCACCGTCTTCGCGTCCCGCCCCGGCGGTCGGGGCTCCCCCCGAGCCCCCGACCGCCGGGCCGGCGGACCGCGCGGGACGCCGGACGGACGGCCGTCCGGCGCGCACCGGTCCCGTACCGGGACAGGACCGGCCCCGTCCGGCCGACGCCCATCCTGGCGGGAGCGGCGCCCGGCCCGCATCGGTAGGTGCACCGATCGAGGTACCGATTTCGGAGGCCCCGGGCCCGAGGCCCTACCGACGCCGTATGTTCGTCCGCAACCTGACGATCACGGTAGCCGTCAGTGACTCGGTCATTACAATTCAGGTGACCCCTGATGTGCCGGGCTTCCGGCGGTAGCTGACTTGGAGGCGGCCGTGGCGCGGAGCGCGACGCTGGAACGACAGACCGGACGCCTGCCCGCGGAGCTCACCAGCTTCATCGGCAGGAAGGCGGAGCTGGAAGAGGTGCGGCGGCTGATCGACGGGCACCGGCTGGTCACGCTGACCGGGCCGGGCGGGGTCGGCAAGACCAGGCTGGCGGTCCGCGTCGCGACCGGGGCGCGGGACGCCTTCGCCGACGGCGTCCGCTTCGTGGGGCTGTCCGGGCTGACCGAGCCGACGCTGCTGGCGCAGTCGGTCTGCGACGCGCTCGGCGTCGGCGAGGGCGCCGAGCCCGCGGCGGCGCGGCTCGCCGACCATCTGGCCGACCGCTCGCTGCTGCTCGTCCTCGACACCTGCGAGCACCTGGTGGACGAGTGCGCGATGCTGGCCGAGGCGCTGCTGGCGGCCGCGCCCGGGTTGCGCGTCCTGGCGACCAGCAGGCAGCCGCTGGACGTCCTGGGCGAGTGCGCCTTCCCCGTCGCGCCGCTGGCCCGGCCGAGGACGGGCGGGGAGGAGGGCCCGGCCGGGGCGCCGGACGGCGAGGAGTGCGACTCGGTGAAGCTGTTCGCCGAGCGCGCGGCCGCGACCGTCCAGGGCTGGACGCTGACGCGCGGCGACCGTGACGCCGTCATGCGCCTGTGCGACCGGCTCGACGGCATCCCGCTGGCGATCGAGCTCGCCGCGGTGCAGCTGCGGACGTTCTCGCCGGACCAGGTGCTCGGCCGGCTCGGCACCCGCCTGTTCCAGGTCCGCGGCAGGCGCACGGGCCTGCCGCGCCACCAGACGCTGCGCGCCGCCGTCGACTGGAGCCACGAGCTGTGCTCGCCCGAGGAGCGGCTGCTGTGGGCGCGGCTGTCGGTGTTCGCCGACGACTTCGACCTCGACGGCGCCGAGGACGTCTGCTCCGGCGACGGGCTCGCGGCCGACCGGGTCGCCGAGGTGCTGACGGGCCTGCTGGAGAAGTCGATCGTGCAGCGCGCCGACCGCGGCGGCCGGGTCCGCTACCGGATGCTCGACACCCTGCGCGAGTACGGCGCCGAGCGGCTGGCCGAGCGCGGCGAGGAGGACCGGCTGTGGCGGCGCTGCCTCGACCGTTACGTGGCGCTGCTGCGCCGCGCCCGCGCGGAGCTGCACACCGCGGAGCAGGCGGCCTGGCTCGAATGGTTCGCCGGGGAGCGCGCGAACGTCCGGGCCGTCCTCGGCCGTCTCCTGCCGACGGCGGACGACGACGCGGTCCGGAAGGCGATGGCCGCCCTCGGCCGGTTCTGGACGCTGCACGGGATGGTGGGGGAGGGGCGGCACTGGGCGGCCAGGGTGCTGGAGACCCGCGACACGACCGCGCCGGGCTGGTCGGAGGTCGTGACGATGAGCGCCCTGACGATGGTGCTGCAGAACGACCTCGCCGTGGCGGGCGGGCTGCTGGACCGGGCGCTCGCGCAGGCCCGCGCGGAGGACGACCGCGCCGGCGTCGCCACCGCGCTGCTCGCGCAGGGCGTCGCCGCGCTGTTCGCGGGCCGCACCGAGGCGGCGCTGCGGCTGCTCGGCGAGGCCGGCGACCACTATCGCGACACCGGCCACGACGACGTGCTGGCCCCGCTCGTGGACGTCTTCCGCGGCCTGGCCCACATGTTCGGCGACGACTTCGCGGCGGCCGTCGCGGACGCCGACCGGGCGGTGCGGCACGGCGAGGAGCGGGGGGAGCTGTGGGTGCGGTCCTACGGGATGCTGGTGTGCGGGCTGGCGCTGTGGCTCGCCGGCGACCTGGACGAGTCGCTCGCCCGGCTGCGCGGGGCGCTGCGCATCAAGCGCGACCTGGACGACGGGCTGGGCATGACGCTGGGGCTGGAGGGGGTCGCGGGATGCCTGTGCAGCCGGGGCGAGCACGCCCGCGCCGCCCGGCTCCTCGGCGCCGCCGACCGGATGCGCGAGTTCACCCAGACGTCCTGGTTCGGCCCGCAGCACGCGCTGCTCCGCGAGGTGTACTGCGGGGAGGCGGTCGCGGCGCTGGGCGAGGAGCGGTACCGCGCGGCCTTCGCGGAGGGCGAGGCGCTGCCCACGGCGTCCGCGATCGACGACGCACTCGGCGACACCCCGGACGCCCGGGACGCCCGGGACGGCGCGGCCGGGGGCGGCACCGCCCCGGCCGCGCCCGTTACGGACGGGCGGACGGGCGGGGCCGCGCAGGCGGGGCGCCCGCTGACCGGGCGGGAGCTGGAGGTCGCGGCCCTGATCGCCGAGGGGCTGTCCAACCGCGACATCGCCGCACGGCTGACGATCGCCAAGCGGACCGCCGACTCGCACGTCGAGCACATCCTCGCCAAGCTCGGCTACTCCTCGCGGGCGCAGGTCGCCGCGTGGATCGCCGCGCGGGACGCCTGACCGCGCGCCCGGGCGGGGCCGCCGCCCCGGGCCCGCCGCGATCTCCGCGGCGGGCCCGGGGGCGGGTCAGCGCAGGTCGCCGGCCTCGTGCAGCCGGTCGAAGATGATCTGGTCGACGGGGGAGACCCGGTCGCGGTCGCGGTACGACAGCCAGCCGACCTCTTCGATCTCGTTGCGCGGCACGGGGGTGCCCCGGTGGTCGGCGGTGTAGCAGGTCATCCGGACGGTGACGCCGCACGCGTGCCCGTGCGCCCGCGCGCGGAACGTCCCGAAGTGCCGGACGGTGTCGGGCTCGATGGCGACGGCGAGCTCCTCCTCGATCTCGCGGACGAGGGTGTCGAGGTCGGTCTCGCCGGATTCGCGCTTGCCGCCCGGAAGGTAGTAGACGTCCTTGCCGCGCGATCGCGTGCCGAGGACCCTGCCGTCCTCCAGGTGAATCCACGCGATCTTGTCGATGGTCTTGATCAAGCCGGTTCCCCCGGTCGGTCGCCGTCGTTCGTCCCCCGCTCCATCATCGCAATTCTCACGACCCGGCGCCTTCGAGTTCGAGCCCGGGGCCGTCCCGATTCGGGGCCTGGAGCGGACATCCGGAACGGACGGGACGCGCCCGTGCGGGCCGACGGCCTCCGGGCTTACTCCCGCGATGTCGTTTTGACTCCTCCGGTTAACGTAACCTGACCGCAAAGCAAGCCCCTGACCAGCGCAAAGCCATGCTCGGCAGGCGGACGGCGCTCGCTGGGCAACTCCCCGGCAGACCCCTTGACGGAGGCCCCCTTGTGCGACTTCGACGAGCCTGACCTCTTCACGGACGAGTCCCTCATCGACGACCCCCACCCCTACTACGACCGCCTGCGGGGGAAGTGCCCGGTCCAGATCGAGCCCCACCACGGAGTGGCCGCGGTGACCGGCTACGACGAGGCCGTCGCCGTCTTCCGGGACCACTCGGGCTACTCGTCGGTCAACGCGGTGACCGGACCGTTCCCGGGCCTGCCGTTCGAGCCGGAGGGCGACGACATCGGGGCGCTGATCGAGAAGTACCGCGATCACTTCCCGATGAACGAGCACCTGGTGACGCTGGACCGGCCGCAGCACACCGCGCACCGGGCGCTGCTGCGGAAGCTGCTGACCCCGCGGCGGCTGCAGGAGAACGAGGCGTTCATGCGGCGCCTGGCGGACCGCCAGATCGACGAGTTCTTCGAGCGGGGCCGGTGCGAGCTGATGGGCGACTACGCCAAGCCGTTCTCGCTGCTGGTCATCGCGGACCTGCTGGGCGTCCCGGAGGAGGACCACCGGAGTTTCCGGGCGCAGCTCGCCGGCGGGTCGGCCCCCCTCGAGAACGGCGAGGTGCCGATCGCCAACCCGCTGGAGTTCCTGGAGGAGCGCTTCACCGCCTACGTCGAGGACCGCCGCCGCGAACCACGCGAGGACGTGCTGACCTCGCTGGCCACCGCCCGCTTCCCGGACGGCACGCTGCCGGAGGTGGCCGAGGTGGTCCGGGTCGCCTGCTTCCTGTTCGCGGCCGGGCAGGACACCACGGCGCGGCTGCTCACCTCCGCGTTCCGGATCATCGCCGACCGGCCCGACCTGCAGCGGCTGCTGCGCGACGAGCGCGACCGCGTCCCGGTGTTCGTCGAGGAGACGCTGCGGATGGAGAGCCCGGTCAAGAGCGGCTTCCGGCTCGCCCGGACGCCGACGACGCTCGGCGGCGTCGACGTCGCCCCCGGGACGACGGTCATGGTGCTCAACGGCGCGGTGAACCGCGACCCCGCGCGGTTCGAGTGCCCGCACGAGTTCCGCGTCGACCGCCCCAACGTGCGCGAGCACCTGGCGTTCGGACGCGGCGTCCACTCCTGCCCGGGCGGTCCCCTCGCCCGCATCGAGGCCCGCGTCAGCATCGAGCGGTTCCTGGACCGCACGTCCGACATCACCGTGAGCGAGGCCCGGCACGGGGCGCCCGGCGACCGCCGCTACTCCTACGAGCCGACCTACATCCTGCGCGGCCTCAACGAGCTGCACCTGGAGTTCGCGCCGGTCCCGGAATCGTGAACGCGGCGCCCGGGGTGCCCGGACGGGCGCGGCCGGGCACGGCCGGTCAGCCCTCGGTGATCCGGTTGAGCCGCTCCACGGCGTCGGCGAACTCCTGCACCATGTCGTAGACCACCTGGCGGGCGGGCTTGACGGTGTTCATCAGCCCGACGCACTGGCCGACGAAGTAGTTCGCGAGCTGCCGGGCGCCCGGGCCGCCGGACTCGGCGACCTTGTTGATCTGCCGCATGGCCCCCTCGGCGACGATCATCTGCAGCGGCATGCCGAGGGCGCCCGGGCTCGCGGGGCCCTCCCACTCGTCCGTCCAGGCCGACCGGAGCTGCCGTGCGGGCTTGCCGGTGCGGGACCGGGAACGGACGGTGTCGCGCGACGTCGCGGCGAGCATCTTCTCCTTGACCGGGGGCGGGGTCTCGGCCTCCTCGGTGGTGAGCCAGACCGAGCCGCACCAGACGCCGGAGGCGCCGAGCGCCAGGGACGCGGCCATCTGCCGGCCCGTCGCGATGCCGCCCGCCGCGAGGACGGGGACGGGCGCGACCTCGTCGACGATCTCGGGGACCAGGACCATCGTGGAGATCTCGCCGGTGTGCCCGCCGGCCTCCCCGCCCTGCGCGACGATGAGGTCGGCGCCCGCGGCGACCTGCCGGCGGGCGTGCTCGGCGGTGCCGACGAGCGCGGCGACCGGGACGCCCGCCGCGCGGGCCCTCTCCACCATGAGCGGCGGGGGAGTGCCGAGCGCGCTGGCGATGAGCCCGATGGGATGGGCGAGGGACACGTCGATCAGCTCGGACGCGCCCCGCTTCGTCACCTGCGTGCCGCCGCGGGCGTTCGAGCGCTTCGCCTTCTCGAAGTCCGGCGGCGGGACGTCGTACTTCTCGAAGAGGCCCGCGAGGAACGCCCAGTGCTCCGCGGGGATCGCGGCGAGCATGTCGTCCAGGCCGCCGCCCCGCTCGGCCGACTCGTCGATCTTGCCGGGGACGAGCACGTCCACGCCGTACGGCCGTCCGCCGACGTGGTCGTCGATCCAGCGGAGCTCCTCCTCGAGGCGGTCGGGCGTGTAGGCCACCGCGCCGAGGACGCCGAAGCCGCCCGCGTTGGTGACGGCGGCGACGACGTCGCGGCAGTGGCTGAAGGCGAACAGGGGGAACTCGATGCCGAACCGGCGGCAGACCTCGGTGTCCATGCCCGGCACGCTACTAAGCCGAATGTCATTCGGTCCAGGGGCGGAACAGCATGTACGACTCGCCCTCCTCCGGGTGGACGAACGCCGCGCGCAGCGGGAGCCCCTCGCGCAGGGTCGCGCGGTCCACGCCGTCCAACCGGGCGTGCAGCCACGGACCCTCGGCCAGTTCGACGAGCGCGAGGAACACGGGGGGCGGGACGGTGCCGTCCTCGGCGGGACGGCCGTGCGTGACGGTCCAGGAGACGAGGGACGCCTCGCCGCTCGCGTCCGCCCAGCCGAGCTCCTCGCTCCCGCAGCGGGGGCAGTCGCCCGCGTCCGGGGCGAGCCGGTGCTCGCAGGCCGTGCAGCGCCTGAGCACGAGCCGGCCTTCGGCGGCGCCGTCGAAGAAAGGGTCGGTGCGGCCGTCGCGCCGCAGAACGCCGATGTCCATCGGGTCAGGCTCCCTTCGGGTGCGGGCTGACGATCAGCGTGGAGTGGTGGTCGAGGATGCCGCCGTTGCCGCTGACGAGGATGACGTCGTTGGCCGGCGCCTGCCGTTCGCCGCCGTCCCCGCGGGCCTGGATCACGGCCTCCGACAGCGGCGTCATGCCCCACATGTAGTACGCCGACAGCTGCCCGCCGCCGGTGTTGGTCGGCAGCGACCCGCCGGGCCCGAGGGCGCCCGACGCGGCGAACGCGCCGCCCTCGCCCTTGGCGCAGAAGCCGTAGTCCTCCAGCGACACGAGGACCGTGTAGGTGTAGCAGTCGTACAGCTCGCACACGGTGACGTCCGCCGGGGTGACGCCCGCCATCTTCATCGCGGTGGCCCCGGACGCCGCGGCGCCCGTGGTGAGGCCCCACTCGCTGCCGCGCTCCTTGCGGTGCCCCGGGTGGCCCTGCCCCCACCCCCACAGGTGGACGGGCGGACGGGCGAGGTCGCGGGCCCGCTCGGCGGACGTGACGATCACCGCGATCGCGCCGTTGGAGACCAGGCAGCAGTCGAGCAGGTGCAGCGGCTCGGCGACCCAGCGCGAGCTCTGGTGGTCGTCGAGGGTGATCGGGTCGCGCATCTGCGCGAGCGGGTTGCGCGTCGCCCACTCCCGCGTCGCGACGGCGATCGCGCCCAGCTGCTCGCTGGTGGTGCCGTAGCGGGCCATGTGCCGCTGCGCCGCGAGCGCGTAGAACGCGTTGACGCTGCGCAGGCCGAGCGCGGCCGTCATCCCGCCGAACCCGTACCACTCGCGCGCGTCGCGGTGGTACGCCGCGCCGGACGACTGCCTCGGTTTGAGCGGCGCGTCCGCGAACACGCACGCCACCGCGGACGCGGCGCCGCTGCGCACCGACATCGCCGCGTAGGAGATCATCGCCCCGGCCGTCGCGCCGAACGCGTTCATCTGCGTCAGCAGCCGCAGGTCCCGCATGCCGAGCGTGTCGGCCAGCTCGATGCCGGGGGATCCGCCCAGCCCGTGGCTGACGATCAGCCCGTCCACGTCGGACGGCGCGAGGCCCGCGTCGGCCGCGGCGAGCCGCACCGCGTCCGCGGCGAGCCGGCGCGGGCTGCGTCCGTACACCTTGCCCAGCTCGGTCATGCCGAGCCCTGCGATCGCCGTGCCGTCACCCATCGGTCGTGCATCCCTCCCGCGTGTCCATCCGGCCACGGTACCGAATCGCGTTCGGTGCGGGGGCGGGCGGGTCGGGCGGGGCGGTGCGGAAGGCGCTCCGGTACGCCTGCGGCGACGCGCCGACGGCGCGCGCGAAGTGGGCCCGCAGCGTCACCGCCGACCCGTACCCGCACTCGGCGGCGATCCGCTCGACCGGCAGGTCCGTCGTCTCCAGCAACTGCTGCGCCCGCCGCACCCGCGTCCGTGCGAGCCACCGCAGCGGCGTCGTCCCCGCCTGCTCGCGGAACCGGCGGCTGAGCGTCCGCACGCTGACGGACGTGTGCCGCGCGATGTCGTCCAGCGTCAGCGGCCGGTGCAGGTTCGCCTCCAGCCACGCCAGGACGGGCTGCAGCGCCGTGCCGGCGTCCGCCGGGTCCGCGTGCCGGATGAACTGCGCCTGCCCGCCGTCCCGCTGCGGCGGCATGATGATCCGCCGGGCGGTGCGGGCGGCGGTCGCCGCGCCGTGGTCCCGCCGCACGACGTGCAGGCACAGATCGACCCCCGCCGCGACGCCGGCCGAGGTGAGCACCGCGCCCTCGTCGACGAACAGCACCGCCGGGTCGACCTCGACCCGCGGGTACCGCCGGGCCAGCCGCCGGGCGTACATCCAGTGGGTGGTCGCGCGCCGCCCGTCCAGCAGCCCGGCGGCGGCCAGGACGAACGCGCCGACGCAGATGGACGCGACGCGCGCGCCCCGGGCGGACGCGGCGCGCAGCGCGTCCAGCACCTCGCCCGGCGGTTCGTACGGGTCGTCGTGGCCGGGGACGACGATGGTGTCGGCGCCCGCGAGCGCGTCGAGCCCGAACGGGCTCTCCACCCGCATCCGGCCGAGCACGCCCGACGTCGCCGCGCCGTCCGGCCCGGCGCACACGCGCACCTCGTACAGCGGGACGCCCCCGTCGGTGGTGGTCGTCCCGAACACCTGGCCCGGGACGGCCAGATCGAACGGCACGACCCCGTCCAGAGCGAGGACCGCGACGACGTGGGGGGCGGAGGAGCGCGGGGCCGGGAGTGGCATGGCCAGAACGTAGCGCATATCGGCAGGGCAGCCACTGGCGGGGACGGCCCGTGCGGTCGGACGATCGATGCCGTCATCGTCCGACCGACAAGGAGACCGACATGGGCGACTTCTTCGCCGAGTTCGACGCCCCCGACACCGACCTGACCCGCCGGGCCTACGACCACGTCTTCGCGACCGGGACCGCCGCGCTCGCCGGGCACAGCGTGCGGGCCTACCTGTTCGGCCGTGCGCTGGGGGAGAGACGGGGCCTGCGGCCCGGCACCGACTACGACGACGAGGCGCTCCTGCTGGCCTGCCTGCTGCACGATCTCGGCCTCACCGAGGGCGGGGACGGAGACCAGCGGTTCGAGGTGGACGGCGCCGACCGCGCCGCGTCGTTCCTGCGGGACCGCGGCATGGACGAGGAGCGGGTGCGGGTCGTGTGGGAGGCGATCGCCCTGCACACCAGCCAGGGGATCGCGCACCGGATGCGTCCCGAGATCGCGCTCACCCACGCCGGGTCCGGCGCCGACGTCCTCGCGTTCGGTGCGGACGCCCTTCCGGACGGGTTCGCCGACCGGGCGCACGCGGCGTTTCCCAGACTGGACGCCGGCCGGGAGCTGAGCGACACGGTCGTCGGGCAGATCGCCCGGGACCCGCGCAAGGCCCCGTTCGGCTCGTTCCCCGCCGCGATGGCGGCCGAGGCCGGCGTCGACGTGCGTGCGCCGCGGTGGTCCGACCTCCTCGCGCGGGCCTGGGAGGGCACGGCGTAACGGGCGAGCTGCGACGAGCAGGCTGTGACGGGCGGGCTGGCACGGGCGGGCGTGACGGGTGGGGGCCGGCTCATGCGCCCCCGCCCCGCCCCTCGACGCGAAGACGCCCGCGCCTCCCTCGACAGGGGGACGCGGGCGCCGTGACGCGGACGCGCGGGGAGGTCAGGAGGCCAGGACGGCCTGCAGGAAGTCCCGCGTGCGCTGCTCGGTGGGCTCGCCGAAGATCTGGTCCGGCGGGCCCTCCTCGACGATCTGGCCCTGGTCGAACATCAGGACCCGGTCGGAGATGTCCCTGGCGAAGTGCATCTCGTGCGTGACGCACAGCAACGTCAGGTCGCTCTCGCGGGCGATGTCGCGCAGCAGGTCCTGGACGCCGACGACCAGCTCGGGGTCGAGCGCCGAGGTGACCTCGTCCAGCAGCAGCACCCTGGGCTGCATGGCGAGCGCGCGGGCGATCGCGACCCGCTGCTGCTGGCCGCCCGACAGCCTGCTCGGGTGGGCGTTCTCCTTGTCGGCCAGGCCGACCAGGTCCAGCAGGCCGCGGGCCCGCTCGACGGCCTCGTCCTTGGACACCCCCAGCACCCGCACCGGCCCCTCGGTGAGGTTGCGCAGCACGTTCATGTTGGGGAACAGGTTGAACTGCTGGAACACCATGCCGACCTGCTTGCGCATCTCGTGCAGGTGCTTCTCGTTGGCCGGGACGCGCTTGCCGCCCTTGTCCATGTGCCACAGGGTGTTGTCGCCGATCCAGATGACGCCCTCGTCGAGCTTCTCGAGCGTCATCAGCAGCCGCAGGATCGTGGTCTTGCCGGACCCGGACGGCCCGATGAGCGTCACCCGCTCGCCGGGCTCCACGGTGAAGTCGAGCTCGCGGAGCACGACATTGCCGCCGAACCGCTTGACCACCTTCTCGAAGCGGATGCCCGGGGCACCGCTCTGCGGCAGCTTCGCGACCTCGTCGAACGCCGCGCCCTTGCGGACGCCGCTCGCGGGCGCGTCCCCCTTCGCCGCCGGGACGCCGTCGGTCTCGTCGGGGTTCGGGGCTTCCGGTGTGGTGTCAGTTGGTGGCATAACGCCTCTCCAGGCGGCGGACGATGATCGAGGAGAACACGCTGACCACGACGAAGATCAGTCCGGCGACGGTCAGCGGCTCCAGGTACTTCAGGGTCTTGGCCCCTTCGTCGAACGCGACGAAGAGCACCTCGTGGACGCTGATCGCCAGCAGCATCGGGGTGTCCTTGAACGTCGCGATCAGGTAGTTCCCGAGGGTCGGGATGACCCGCCGGACCGCCTGCGGCAGGATCACGTCCAGCCACACCCGCGACCTCGGCAGGTTGAGCGCGGTGCAGGCCTCCCACTGCCCCTTCGGGACGTCGGCGATCCCCGCCCGGTACACCTCCGCCGTATAGGTGGAGTAGTGGACGCCGAGCGTGATGATCCCCGCGGTGAGCGACTCGAGCGTCAGGCCCCAGTCCGGGAAGACGAAGTAGACGAAGAACAGCTGCGGGATCAGCGGCGTGGACCGGATGAACTCGGTCACCCACCGTGTCGTCTGCCGGACGACCACGTTGGGCGCCCTCCGCAGCAGCGTCCACACGAGCCCGAGGACCAGGGCGATCGCGTACGCGATCAGCGTCGCCAGGACCGTGACCCGCAGTCCTTCGAGCAGCGCCGGGAAGACGTCCACGGCGAATTCGGTGTCCCACTGCATCAGCCGGTCACCCCCGCCCCGGGCGCGCCCGCCGCGACGGACTCGAGCGACGGCTCGTGACCGCCCCGGCGGCCGAGCATCCGGTCGACACGGCGCTCCGCGAAGCGGACGAACAGCTGCAGGAGCTGCGCGATCACGAAGTAGAACACGAGGACGACGGAGAAGACCATGATGGTCTCACCGAGGCTGCTCTGCAGGTTCTTCGACACCCTCGTCAGGTCGACGAGGCCGATCAGGGAGACGATGGCCGTCGCCTTCATCAGCTCGATGAGCAGGTTGCCGAACGGGGGCAGCATGAGCGCGACGCCCTGCGGCAGCAGGACGCGCACCATCCGCTGGAACGGCGTGAAGTTCAGCGCGATCGCGGCCTCGTACTGGGCCTTGGGCACCGCGTTGATCGCGCCGCGCACGACCTCCGCCCCGTACGCGCCGACGTTCAGGCCGAGGGCGAGCACCGCCGCGAGCAGCGGGGTGAACCGGAAGCCCACGAGGGGCAGCGCGTAGAAGAACCAGTACAGCAGCACCAGCGCCGGCGTCCCGCGGAAGAACTCGACGTAGACGCGGTTGAGGACCCGCACCCAGGCATGGCGCGAGGTGCCCGCCAGGCCGAAGGCCAGGGCGAGCACCAGCGCCAGCAAGGCGCCCAGGACGGTGAGCTGAACGGTCGTTACCGCGCCCTCGAGCCACTGGTCGTTGCTGAGGACCTCGGACACGGATCAGCCCTTGCAGAACTTGGCGGCCGTGTCGTCCGGGCCGGGCATCTCCGCCTCGGTGAAGCCGAACGGCTGGAGGATCGGCAGCAGCTTGCCGCCGTCCTTCAGCTTCTTCAGCTCAGCGTTGAAGGCGTTCAGCAGTTCGGTGTCGGCCTTGCGGAACCCGAACGCGCCCGCGCCGAACTGCTCCTTGCCGTCGACGACGGGCGTGAACGCGTCGGTGACCTCGAAGCCCTCGCCCTCGTGCTTGGACAGCAGGTCGGCCAGCGAGATGCGGGTCAGCCAGATCGCGTCGATGCGGCCGGACTTGAGGGCGGAGTAGGCGCTCGCCTGGTCGGGGAAGGTCTGGATGTCCTTCACGCCGAGGCTCTTGGCGTAGCCCTGCTCGACGGCACCGGTCAGGACGCCGACCTTCGCGTTCTCGGCCGCGAGGCTCTTGCCGTCCGTCAGGCCCTTCGGGTTGCCTTCCTTGACCATGAGGGCGCTCTTGGCGACGTACTCGGGATCGGAGAACGCCACCGACTGGCAGCGCTCGGGGATGATGAACATGCCGGCGGCGATGACGTCGAAGCGCTTGGCGTTCAGCCCGCCGATCAGGCCGCCGAAGTCGACCTGGACTCCCTCCATCTCCTCGATGCCGAGGTTCTTGAAGATGACGCGGGCGAGCTCGGGGGCCTCACCGGTCAGCTTCCCGGAGCTGTCGGTGAAGCCGTACGGGGCCTCGTTGGCGAAGCCGACCTTGATCTTGCCGGCGTCCTTCGCCTTCTGGAGCGTGCCGCCGCCGCTCGCCTCGGTCTCCGGGTCCGTCGTGGAGCAACCCGCCGCGGCGAGCGGCACCGCGGCGGACAGCAGAACGGCGGAGCGAAGGAAATCGCGTCGTGAGGAAGTCATCGTTGAACTCCTGCATTGGGGGGTGGTGTGCGTCGCGCCCGCGGAGACGATATGCCTCCGCGGGCGCGACCACCGTGGTCGGGTTATGGAATTGTTACGCCCATCGGGTCAGTCGCGAACGGGGGTGAAGTCGCGCGCGCCGATGAACGTGGGGCGGGGTGAAGGCGCCGAGAAGGGCTCGACGCACGTGTTCTCGACGCTGTTGAACACGATGAACACGTTGGAGCGCGGGAACGGGGTGATGTTCCCGTTGGAGCCGTGCATGCAGTTGCAGTCGAACATCGTCGCCGAGCCGGCGGGCCCGGTGAACAGCTCGATGCCGTGCTTGTCGGCCAGGATGGAGAGGCTGTTCGGGTCGGGAGTGCCGATCTCCTGGTTACGGAGGGACTCCTTGTAGTGGTCGGCGGGAGTTTCCCCGACGGCCGCCACGAACGTCTTGTGCGAGCCCGGCATGATCATGAGGGCGCCGTTGTGGACGAAGTTCTCGGTCAGCGCGATGGAGATGCTCACCGCGCGCATCCGAGGCATGCCGTCCTCCGCGTGCCAGGTCTCGAAGTCGGAGTGCCAGTAGAAGTCCTTACCGGTGAAGCCTGGCTTGTAATTGACCCGGCTCTGGTGAACGTAAACGTCCGAGCCGAGGATTTGCCGGGCCCGGCCAACGACCCGGGGGTCCTTGACCAGGGAGTTGAAGACTTCGCTGATCTTGTGGACTTCGAAGATGGACCGGACCTCGTTGGAGCCGCGCTCGGTGACCGTGCGCTCGTCGGCCAGGATCTCCGGGTCGTTCGACAGCCGGCGCAGCTCGGCGCGGTAGTCCTCGACCTCCTCCGGCGCGAGCAGCTGGTCGACGTTCAGGAACCCGTTGGTCTCGAAGGAGTCGAGCGTCGCCTCGTCGATGGGGCCGTCGCCCGGACTGCCGTAGACGACCGGATCCTGTCGGTACAGGAGCGCGGCCTCCGCCCCCTTACGGGTGGGGTAGGCGTCGTCGATCGTCGGGTGGCTCTCGATGATGCTCATGCGTCCTCCTCTGTGAGCAGCGGATAGACCCCGTTCTCGTCATGGACCTCCCGGCCGGTCACGGGCGGGTTGAACACGCAGACCGTCTTGACGTCCGTGTGCGCCCGAAGGGTGTGGTGCTCGTGCTCGTTCAGCAGGTACATGACGCCGGGCTCGATACGGTGCTTCTCGCCGTTCTCGTGGTTGATCAGCTCCCCTTCGCCCTCGATGCAGTAGACGGCCTCGACGTGGTTGGCGTACCACATCTTCGTCTCCGTCCCGGCGTACAGGACGGTCTCGTGCATCGAGAACCCCACGCCCTCCTTGGCCAGCACGAACCGGCGGCTGTGCCACGTGGGCGCCTGAACATCGCGCTCCGTGCCGATGATCTCCTTCAGGGAACGAACGATCATGAATCTCCTCTTTCGATCGGCGGGGGGCGGCCGGTGACGGCCCCGGGCGGGCCCGTCCGGGACGGGCCCGCGGACCCCGTGCGGGACGGTCGGTCAGACCGTCACGGTCGAGCGGACGGCCTCGACGGAGTCGGCGATGATCTCCAGGCCGCGGCCCAGCTCGGCCTCGGTCACGGTGAGCGGCGGCAGCAGCTTGACCACCTCGCCCTCCGGACCGGAGGTCTCCATCAGCAGCCCGCGCTTGAACGCCTCGCCGCAGACCTTGGGGGCCGTCTCCGGGTCCTTCATGACCAGACCCCACGCCAGGCCGCGGCCGCGCACCGAGTCGACGGCGCCGGCGTGCGACAGCGCGATCTCCTCCAGGGCCGCCTGGACCTGCTGGCCCTTGGCGATGGTCTGCTTCTCCATGCCCTGGCCGGCCCAGTAGTCCTCCAGGGCGCCGACGGCGGTGACGAACGCGGGGTTGAAGCCGCGGAACGTCCCGTTGTGCTCGCCGGGCTCCCAGACGTCCAGCTCGCGCCGCATCAGCGTCACCGCGAACGGCAGCCCGTAGCCGCTGAGCGACTTGGACAGGCAGACGATGTCCGGGGTGATCCCGGCCTCCTCGAAGGAGAAGAACGGGCCGGTGCGGCCGCAGCCCATCTGCACGTCGTCGACGATCAGCAGGATCTCGTGCCGGCGGCACAGCTCCTGCAGGCCGCGCAGCCACTCGGCGGTGGCCACGTTGATGCCGCCCTCGCCCTGCACCGTCTCGACGATCACCGCGGCGGGCTTGTCGAGGCCGCTGCCGCTGTCGTCCAGCATCGTGTCGAACAGCAGGAAGTCGGGCGTGCGGCCGTCGAGGTAGTTGTCGTAGGGCATCGCGACGCCGTGGCCGAGCGGGACGCCGGCGCCGGTGCGCTTCATCGAGTTGCCGGTGACCGCCAGCGCCCCCAGCGTCATGCCGTGGAAGGCGTTGGTGAAGCTGACGACGGTCTCGCGGCCGGTGTACTTGCGGGCGAGCTTGAGGGCGGCCTCGACCGAGTTGTTGCCCGCCGGACCGGGGAACTGGACCTTGTAGTCCAGGCCCCGCGGGGACAGCACGTACTCGTTGAAGCGTTCCAGGAAGTCCCGCTTGGCCGAGGTGTACATGTCCAGGCTGTGGACGATCGAGTCGCTCGCCAGGTAGTCGATGAGGCGCCGTTTCAGCTGCGGGTTGTTGTGCCCGTAGTTCAGCGTGCCCGCACCGGCGAAGAAATCGAGGTAGGTGCGGCCGTTCTCATCGGTCATGTGGCTGCCCTGCGCGCTGGTGAACACCGTGGGCCACCCCCGGCAGTAGCCGCGGACTTCCGATTCCATACGGGCGAACGTGTCCATGATCTGCCTCCGGCAGGTTGGGATGGAGTGAGAGCGGGATGAAGAATCGTGCTCAGTCGGCGACGGTGATCGGGCCGATCCGGAAGAGCACCTCGGGCTCGTGTCCCCCGTCGGGGAAGTGCTCCGCGCCGAACAGCGGGCTGCGGACGAGCTCGCATCCCCGGGCCCGCGCGAACGACTCGAACATCGCGGTGGACGCGGCGTTGTCCGGGGTGACGGTGGCCTCCATGTACCGGTGGCCGCGGCCGGCGAGGCGGTCGGCGAGGTCGTCGAGCATGCGGCGGGCCAGGCCCTGCCCGCGGTGGTCGTGATCGACCGCGACCTGCCAGACGAAGAACGTGTCGGCACTGGACGGGCGGGTGTAGCCGGTGATGAAGCCGCAGGCCGTGCCGCCGTCGCGGGCGACGACGGAGGTGTCGGCGAAGTCGCGGCACCAGAGCGTGTAGCTGTACGGCGAGTTGACGTCCAGGACCTTGGAGTCCCGGGCGAGCCGCCACATCTCGGGCCCGTCGGTAAGGCTGGGCTCCTGGAGTCGCACGTCCTCGTTCGTCTCGTTCGCGTCCGGGCGTCGGGTCGGTGTTTCCAGGGATTGCGCTGCCATGTCCAGGCAACTTAGCGAATCTCGGCCCGTGATCGCAGAGTAATGTTATGTGCGAGATGTTTAGCGAGGCCGCGCAGTGGGTATGGTGATACGCTTAACAATTTCGGGGGAAAATTAGCGGGTGCGGCGGCGGTTCCGAGGCGCCATTTCCCCGCGATACGCAGGAGGTACTGCCGACTGCGGCTCCGGAGGCGTCGATCGCCTTCCTGAAAGGAAGCTTAATGTCCTGTCATCGCTTGGACGGGCATTTTGTGTATCGGTTGTGTGAGGTAAGTCACATAGATTTAACGTCAACGTCCGGAGTGCGGCGGGCGTCACGTCGGCCCGGGCCGGGAGGGGCCTTCATCACGCCTGGTGGGGCGGGTGGGGGAGGTGGCGCCGGCGCGGGTTCTGGGAGGGGCGCGGCCTGCCCTGCAAGCCCCCGAAGGGCTTACCTCGGCGCCAGGGTGAACGTATGGAGAGGTAAGGCGATCGGAGGTTTCGGTCGCTCTGGACGTTCGCCGGGACGGGATTCGGTCACCGTGGTCCGGGCGGGCTTCGGACGAGCCGTTACCGAGGTTGGAGATGGACCGTAATCGGGGGGAGGGCGGAGAAGACGGCGAGGACGGGACGGGGGAGCGGGCGCCGGGTACGGGGCGGCGGGTACGGGGCGGCGGGGATACGGGGCGGCGGGGACGGGCCCCGGCGGTTCGGAGCCCGTCCGGGGGTTCAGCGGTCGCGGGCGAACTTGTCGGTCGCCTCGATCAGGTGGTGCAGGATTCCCGGCTCACTGTAGGCGTGCCCGGCGTCGTCCACGATGTGGAAGTCCGCCTCCGGCCACGCGCGGTGCAGATCCCACGCCGTCGCGACGGGCGTGCACATGTCGTAGCGGCCCTGGACGATGACGGCCGGGATGTGCCGGATCTTGTCCACGTCCCGGATCAGCTGATCCTCTTCGAAGAACCCCTCGTTGACGAAGTAGTGGTTCTCGATCCGGGCGAACGCCACCGCGTAGTCGGGCTCGCCGAAGCCGCCCGCCAGCTCCTCGTCGGGGCGCAGCGTGAGCGTCGACCCCTCCCACGTCGACCAGGCCCGGGCGGCCGCCACCCGCACGTCGCGGTCGGCGGAGTTCAGCCGCTCGTGGAACGCGGAGATGAGGTCCTCGCGCTCGTCCTCCGGAATCGGCTCGACGTACCGCTCCCACAGGTCGGGGAAGATCAGCGACGCGCCCTCCTGGTAGAACCAGTACAGCTCGAACGGCCGCAGCGTGAAGATGCCGCGCAGCACCAGCTCGGTGACGCGCTCCGGGTGCGTCTGCGCGTACGCCAGCGCCAGCGCGCTGCCCCAGCTCCCGCCGAAGACGAGCCAGCGGTCGATTCCCAGATGTTCGCGGAGCCGCTCCATGTCGGCGACGAGGTGCCAGGTCGTGTTCGCCTCCAGCGACACCTCCGGGTCCTTGGCGTGCGGTTCGCTCCGGCCGCAGTTGCGCTGGTCGAACAGCACGATCCGGTACGCCTCGGGATCGAACTGCCGCCGGTGCGCGGGGCTGCACCCGCCACCCGGCCCGCCGTGCAGCATGACGGCGGGCTTGCCGTCCGGATTGCCGCAGACCTCCCAGTAGACGCGGTTGCCGTCACCCACGTCGAGCAGCCCGGAGTCGTACGGCTCGATCGGCGGGTACAGGGTGCGAAGCTCCATGGCCCGGATTCTCGCACTCGCGCGCGCCCGCGCGTGCGACCGGCCCGGCGCGCCCGTTCGCCGCTCGGCCGTTTCGACGCCCGTGTGCACGTTCGTCCGGTCTTCCGGGGGCGCGCCGGGGTGGCGTTCGGGTGTGAGTCATGGCACCGTCCGTGGGAGCCGGCACGGCCCCGCCCGGGGCCGTGATAGGTGGTTGATCAGGCGCGCTGCGTGCGTGAACACCGGAACGGGACCACGAAACTAAACCCCAAACTGGGCAAACGTTTCGCCGGTCCGGACTAGAGTGCCTTCCGTGAGCGAAGCGACGAGCCTGCGGGCGAGGAGTGAAGCGAGCGCCATGTCCACGGGCGGCCCCGCGCACACGACGTGCACACCAGCCCCGCGAACGCGGCCCCGTGCCGCCAGTCGAGGAGAGCAGTGAGCGAGCTGAACGGATCGGGTGGTTCGCGCGGAGTCCCGGAGTCGGGCTCCCCCTGGCCCGCGATGGGACGCGACCCGTCGCGCGGGTCGGACGTCTCCGTGCCTGCCGCCCAGCAGCCGATCCAGATGACCAAGGCGGACCTGCCCGGCGAGACCGCCCGGCCCGAGCCCGAGCAGCCCGAGGCGCAGCCCTGGGACATCGTCGAGCGCCTCCGCCAGATGGCCGACCTCATCGGCGACGCGCTCGCCGCCGGGGAGCGCAAGGTCACCGAGGCGCAGAGCGACGCCGCCTCGCAGGTCTCGGCCCTGCAGGCGGAGAAGGAGTCGGCGCAGCGGGACGCGGCGGCGGCGTGGGGCGAGGTCCAGCGTGCGCGCGGGCAGGCCGAGGAGGCCGACCGCCGCGCCGTCGAGGCCGAACGGAAGGTCGCCGAGGCGCAGAACGAGGCCGCCTCGCAGGTCTCGGCCGTCCAGGCGGAGAAGGAGTCGGCGCAGCGGGACGCGGCGGCGGCGTGGGGCGAGGTCCAGCGTGCGCGCGGGCAGGCCGAGGAGGCCGACCGCCGCGCCGTCGAGGCCGAACGGAAGGTCGCCGAGGTCGAGCGGCGCGCCACCGAGGTGCAGAACGAGGCCGTCACGCAGATCGCCGCCCTCCAGACGGAGAAGGAGGCCGCCCAGCGGGACGCGGCCGCCGCCTGGAACCAGGCGCAGCAGGGACGCGCCCAGGCCGACCAGGCGCGCGGGCAGGCCGAGCAGGCCAGGGTCCAGGCCGACCAGGCGCGCGCGCAGGCCGAGCAGGCGCGCACCCAGATGGAGCAGGCGCAGGGCCAGGCCGCGCAGGCGCGAGCCCAGGCGGAGCAGGCCGAACGCCGCGTCGCGGAGGCGGAGGCGACCGTCCGGCAGGCCATCCAGCAGCGCGACGCCATGAGCGAGGCCCGCGACGACGCCCTGCGCGCCGTCGAGGACGCCGTCGGCGGCCGGCGCGCGGCCGAGGCCGAGCGCGACCGCGCCGCCGAGCAGGCCGCCGAGCTGTCGCGGGCGCTGGAGACCGCGCACGCCGAGCTGACCGCGCTGCGCGCGAAGGTCTCCGACGCGGAGATGACCGCGCAGAACCTGCAGCACGCCGTGGTCGCCGCCGGCAAGGAGGCCGACGAGAGCCGCCGCCGCGCCGAGGCCGCCGAGCGCCGCGCGCAGGAGAACGACCGGCGCGCCCAGGACGCCGAGCGCCGTGCCCAGGAGTCCGAGCGGCGCGCCACCGAGGCCCAGCGCCGCGCGGAGGCCGCCGAGGCCGAGCGGCAGCAGGCCCTCGACACCGCCGCGCAGTCGCTGGAGGCGGGCAAGAAGGCCGAGCGGGAGCGCGACGCCGCCACCAAGGCCCGCGAGGACGCCGAGCGGGCCCGCGAGGCGGCCGTGCAGGCGCAGGCCCGCGCGGAATCGGAGCTCACCCTGGCCCGCGGCCGCGCCGACCAGGCCGGCCGGGAACGGGACAAGGCGGTGGCCGGGATGCGCCAGATGGCCGCCGAGCGCGACGCCGTGGCCGAGAAGCTCGCCGAACGCGATCAGTGGGTCGACCAGCTCGCGCAGGCGGTCACCGAGCAGCGCGCCGCGATCGCCGAGCTGTCCCAGGAGCGCGACGCCGCCAAGAACGCCGCCGACCAGGCGCGCTCGCTGATCGACGAGCTGACCCGCCAGCTCCGCACGATCATGCCGACCGCGGCGACGCCCCGCCTCTAGCCGGACGGACGGTCGGGACGGCGCGATGGCGCCGCCCCGACCGCCGCCCCGACCGGCGTCACGATCCGGTACGCCACGGGACCGAACCGTCGGCGCGCGGGCCGCGCCCGGCGGCGCGCGCGTCCACCCCGTCCGCGCCCTGACCAGGAGCGGGACGCCGCCGGACGTTCGACCTCCGGACATCTCACCGGCGCGCGGCTGTTATCCTGGTGGCCCGTGGACAGTGAGCCTTCTCCAGGCTCAACGCGGTACGTCCGCCTCGCAACGACCACGGGAGCGCCTTCTTGCCTTCGGCAGCCACTGGTAGAACTCGTCCTACCAAGCATCTCTTCGTCACCGGCGGTGTCGCCTCCAGCCTCGGCAAGGGTCTGACGGCGTCCAGCCTGGGCCGGCTACTCACCCTCCGCGGCCTGCGGGTCACCATGCAGAAGCTCGACCCCTACCTCAACGTCGACCCCGGCACGATGAACCCGTTCCAGCACGGCGAGGTCTTCGTCACCGACGACGGCGCCGAGACCGACCTGGACATCGGGCACTACGAGCGCTTCCTGGACACCGACCTGCACGGTTCCGCCAACGTCACCACCGGCCAGGTGTACTCCAACGTCATCGCCAAGGAGCGGCGCGGGGAGTACCTCGGCGACACCGTGCAGGTCATCCCGCACATCACCAACGAGATCAAGGACCGCATCCGCGGCATGGCGGACGGCTCGGACGGCGCCGAGGTCGACGTCGTGATCACCGAGGTGGGCGGGACGGTCGGCGACATCGAGTCGCAGCCGTTCCTGGAGGCCGTCCGGCAGATCCGGCACGAGATCGGCCGCGAGAACTGCTTCTTCCTGCACGTCTCGCTGCTGCCCTACATCGGGCCGTCCGGCGAGCTCAAGACCAAGCCGACGCAGCACTCGGTGGCCGCGCTGCGCTCCATCGGCATCCAGCCCGACGCGATCGTGTGCCGCTCCGACCGGCCGATCACCGACGGGCTCAAGCACAAGATCAGCATGATGTGCGACGTCGACCGCGACGCGGTCGTCTCCGCCGTCGACGCCGCCAGCATCTACGACATCCCGAAGGTGCTGCACGCCGAGGGCCTCGACGCCTACGTCGTCCGCCGCCTCGACCTGCCGTTCCGGGACGTCGACTGGGGCGCGTGGGACGAGCTGCTGCGGCGCGTCCACCGGCCCGCCCACGACGTCACGATCGCCCTCGTCGGCAAGTACATCGACCTGCCCGACGCGTACCTGTCGGTCACCGAGGCGCTCCGGCACGGCGGGTTCGGCAACGACGCCAAGGTCCGCATCCGCTGGGTCAAGAGCGACGACTGCGAGACGCCCGAGGGCGCCAAGCGCGAGCTGGACGGCGTGGACGGCGTGCTGATCCCCGGCGGGTTCGGCGTCCGCGGCATCGAGGGCAAGCTCGGCGCGGTCCGGCACGCCCGCGAGAACGGCGTCCCGCTGCTCGGCATCTGCCTCGGCCTGCAGTGCATGGTCATCGAGGCGGCCCGCAACCTCGCCGGGATCCCCGGCGCGGGCAGCGCCGAGTTCGACGCGACCACCGCCGACCCGGTGGTGGCGACCATGGCCGACCAGCTCGACGTCGTCGCCGGCGAGCGCGACATGGGCGGCACGATGCGGCTCGGTCTCTACCCCGCCGACCTCGCCGAGGACTCGATCGTCCGCGAGCTGTACGGGGAGTCGAAGATCTCCGAACGGCACCGGCACCGCTACGAGGTCAACAACACCTACCGCGACCGGCTGGAGGACGCCGGGCTGCGGTTCAGCGGCCTGTCGCCCGACGGCCGGCTCGTCGAGTACGTCGAGCTGCCCCGCGACCGGCACCCGTTCTTCGTCGGCACGCAGGCGCACCCGGAGTTCCGGTCCCGGCCGACCCGCCCGCACCCGCTGTTCACCGGCCTGATCGCCGCCGCGATCGCGTACGCCGGGGAGCACGGCCGAGGCCGGGCGCCCCGCGCCGTGACCGCGTCGTGAGCGGTCTCGGCCCGGACGACGTCCGCGACCGCCCCGAACGCTGGCGCGTCGTCGAGGAGGCCGCGGCCTTCAAGGGGCACGTGTTCAACGTCCGGCGCGACCGGGTGGAGATGCCGCGCGGCGACGGCACCGAGGTCGTCGGGCGGGACGTGATCGAGCACCTCGGCTCGGTCGGCGTCATCGCCCTCGACGACCGCGACCGCGTCCTGTTCGTCCGCCAGTACCGGCACGCCGTCGGGCGGCTGCTGTGGGAGGCGCCCGCCGGGCTGCGGGACGTGGCCGGGGAGCCCCTGCACGAGCTCGCGCGGCGGGAGCTGCTCGAGGAGGCCGGGTACCGGGCGGAGCGCTGGGACACCCTCGTCGACGTGTACCCCTCGTCCGGCATGTCGGACGAGCGGGTCCGCATCTTCCTCGCCCGTGACGTCGCCGAGGTCCCCGCCGACCAGATCGACTTCGAGCGGATCCACGAGGAGGCCGACATGCCCGTCGTGTGGGTGCCGCTCGACGAGGCCGTCCGCAAGGTCCTCGCCGGTGAGGTGCACAACATGATCGCCGCGACCGGCGTCCTCGCGGCGCACGCCGCCCGCGCCGCCGGGTTCGCGGGGCTGCGGCCGGTCGACGCGCCCGAGGGGTGAGGCCCGCCCATCATGCCCCCTCGCACCGCGCGAGGGGGCATGATGGGCGGGTCCCCATCGGCCGCGACCGCCGGAAGAGGTGCCGCACTGTCCCCGAGCACGAGCCGCCGCAGCACCGCACGGCCCCCGGCCGAACCCGGCGCGGGATCCGCGGCGGCGCCCGCCATCGAGCACGCGGACCCCCGCGAACCGGACGGCACCGTCACCGGCACCGTCACCGGGGCCGTCCCGCCGGCGACCACGGAGACCGCCGCGGAACCGGCCGCGCCGGCCTCGCCGCTCGCGGCGGCCGTCGACGCCTACCTGGGGCATCTGGCCGTCGAACGCGGCCTGGCCGCGAACACGCTCAGCGCCTACCGCCGCGACCTCAGCCGGTACCTGCGGGTGATGGGGGCCATGGGCCGCACCGCCGTCGACCAGATCACCGAGCACGACGTCCGCGGCTTCCTGCTGGTCCTGCGCGAGGGCGACCCCGACCATCCGCCGCTGTCGGCGGGCTCGGCGGCGCGCGCGCTCGTCGCCGTCCGCGGCCTGCACCGGTTCGCGCTGCGCGAGGGCCTCGCCCCGGACGACCCCGCCCACGGCGTCAAACCGCCGACGCCGCCGCGCCGGCTCCCCAAGGCGATCTCCGTGCAGGACGTCGAGCGGCTGCTCGCCGCCGCGTCCGGCGGCGCGGACGCCGGCGGCGCCCGCGGCCTGCGGGACCGCGCGCTGCTGGAGCTGCTGTACGGGTCGGGCGCCCGGATCTCCGAGGCCGTCGGGCTGGACGTCGACGACCTCGATCTCGACGAGGGCGTCGCCCGCGTCGCGGGCAAGGGCGGCAAGGACCGCGTCGTCCCCGTCGGCGACTACGCCGTCCGCGCCGTCGGCGCCTACCTCGTGCGGGCCCGGCCGGAGCTCGCCGCGGCCGGGCGGGGCGGGCCCGCGCTGTTCCTGAACGCGCGCGGCGGGCGGCTGTCGCGGCAGGGCGCGTGGATGGTGCTGCGCGCCGCCGCCGAGCGGGCCCGGCTGTCGGACGTCTCGCCGCACACCCTCCGGCACTCGTTCGCCACGCACCTGCTGGACGGCGGCGCGGACGTGCGCGTCGTGCAGGAGTTGCTCGGGCACGCGTCGGTGACCACCACCCAGGTCTACACTCTCGTCACGGTGCAGCTCCTGCGCGAGGTGTACGCCACCTCGCACCCCCGCGCGAGGAGCGCCTGACGGGCGTCCGGGCGGGCGGCCTGACCGGTGGCCTTACCGGGCGGGAACCGGCGGTGACATCGCACCGACAAATACCGACGTTCGGCGCGCGTCGCCTTGTGAGCGCATGGTAGGGGGCCATAGAGTCCCCGTTCTGGACGGCATTTCCGGCCGCCGGGGAGGGATCTGGTGACCAGCACGAACGGTGCGGACGGGCTGTCCTCCGCCACCATAGAGACCGATCCGAGTCGGGCCCTCGGCCCGACTCAGCGACCCGTGCCCGAATTTCCGGAACCTGAGATCCCGGCCGAGCACGGACCCGCGCGCATCGTCGCCATCTGCAACCAGAAGGGCGGCGTCGGCAAGACCACGACGACCATAAATCTGGGCGCGGCGCTCGCCGAGTTCGGCCGCCGCGTGCTCCTGGTCGACTTCGACCCGCAGGGCGCCCTGTCGGTCGGCCTCGGCAAGGGCGACCCGCGCCAGCTCGACGTGACGATCCACAACCTGCTGCTCGAGGCCGACACCGAGTGGGAGGACGTGGTCATCGAGACCGGCGTCGAGGGCATGGACCTCCTGCCGAGCAACATCGACCTGTCCGGGGCGGAGGTGCAGCTCGTCCACGAGGTCGGGCGCGAGTACATCCTCCAGCAGGCGCTGAAGTCGGCCGTCCCGCACTACGACTACATCCTGATCGACTGCCAGCCGTCGCTCGGCCTGCTCACGGTCAACGCGCTGGCGGCCAGCGAGGGCGTGCTGATCCCGCTGGAGTGCGAGTACTTCGCGATGCGCGGCGTCGCGCTGCTGATGGAGACGATCGAGAAGGTGCAGGGCCGGATCAACCCGTCCCTGGTCATCGACGGGGTGCTCGGCACCATGTACGACTCGCGCACCCTGCACACCCGCGAGGTGCTCGGGCGGATCGTCGAGGCGTTCGGCGAGAAGGTGTTCCACACGGTCATCAACCGGACCGTGCGGTTCCCCGACGCGACCGTCGCCGGTGAGCCGATCACCTTCTTCGACCCGAACTCGATGGGGGCGAACGCCTACCGCGCGCTGGCGCGCGAGGTCCTCGCCAAGTGGGCGGCCTGACCGGCCCCCCCGATCAGAAGTGAATCAGTACGGACCGCCGCCGATGCGGCGGCAGCCGTCCCCGCCCGGGCGGGCGGCGTGGGGCCTCGTGATCGCGGCCGTGGCGATCGCGGCCGTGCTCCTCATCGCGGCGGGCGGGTTCGCGGCGTACCTGCTGACGCGGCCCGACGACGCCCGCCACGAGGGTATGGGGCCGCCGGAGCGCGGGACGAGCGGGCCCGTGGACCTGCTGATGCCGCTGGAGTTCTTTCCGGTCGCCGATGAGCGGCCGGGGGACGTGTGCCCGCCCGGATACCTGCCCGAGGGCACCGGCGGCTGTCTCCTGCTGGGCTCCGGCGGTTTCCGGGTGGCGCGCGTCGACGCCCTCAAGACGGTGCCGCCGGAGTCGACGGGCTCGTGGGGCGTCGAGATCAGGCTCACCGGGGACGACGCGAAGGCCTTCGCCCGGCTGACCGAGCAGGCCGCGGCGGAACCGCCCGGGCGGCGGATCGCGATCCTGGTCGACGAGCGGATCGTCGCCGCCCCGATGGTGAACGAGCCCGTCCGCGGCGGCGAGATCATGATCACCGGGAACTACACCCGGGCGGAGGTCGACGACCTCGTCGAGCGGATCACCGGCCGCTGACGCGGCCCCGCCCCGCCGCCCCGAACGTGCGCGCGCACCCCCCGCGGCATGGGACGATGTGGCCGGTGGACGGCGTGGCGGAACGGGGAGAGGCGCGGGTGGGCTCCGCTACGGTGAGCGACGTGGAGGAGACGCCCGCGGAAGCGACGCCGCCGGAGGCGGCGCCCCCGGACACGCCGGCCGGTGCGGACACCGGTGCGGACACCGCCGAAGAGGGCGGGTTCCACGTTCACCTGGACAACTTCGACGGGCCGTTCGACCTGCTGCTCGGGCTGATCTCCAAGCACAAGCTCGACATCACCGAGGTGTCGCTGCACAAGGTCACCGACGACTTCATCGCGCACATCCGGTCCCACGGCAAGGACTGGGACCTCGACCAGGCCAGCCATTTCCTGCTGGTCGCCGCGACCCTCCTGGACCTCAAGGCCGCGCGGCTGCTGCCGTCCGGCGAGGTCGACGACGAGGAGGACCTCGCGCTGCTGGAGGCCCGCGACCTGCTGTTCGCGCGGCTCCTGCAGTACCGCGCGTACAAGGAGGTCGCGCAGGTCCTCGCCGCGCGGATCGCCGAGCACGGCCGCCGCCACCCGCGGCTCGTCCCGATGGAGCCGCGCTTCGCGAACATGCTGCCCGAGGTGCTGCTCGGCCTCGGCCCGGACGAGTTCGCCCGGCTCGCCGCCCGCGCGATGACGCCCAAGGCGCCGCCGTCGGTGTCCGTCGAGCACATGTACCAGCCGAAGGCGAGCGTCAAGGAGCAGGCGGAGATCGTCGTGGCGATGCTGCGGCGGCTGCGCGACACGACCTTCCGCGTCCTGGCCGCCGACGCCGACGGCACCTACGAGGTCGTCGCGCGGTTCCTGGCGCTGCTCGAGCTGTACCGGGAGCAGGCGGTCGCGTTCCGCCAGGACGAGCCGCTCGGCGAGCTGCACGTCGCCTGGACCGGCACCGACGAGGGGAACGTCGCGGTCGGCGACGACTACGAGGGCGCGCCGAGGCCCGCCGACGGCGGCGAGGACCCGGAAGGCCCCGAGGACCCGGAGAACCTTGAGCGTCCCGAGAACTCCGGGGACGCCCGCGACGACGATGAGGGGGGACGATGACCCAGGAACCGGTCACCGGCGAGCCCGGCGGCCCGCTCGACGCCCCGGACGGCCCGACGCTGCACGCCGCGATCGAGGCGATCCTGCTGGTCGTGGACGAGCCCGTCGCCGAGATCACGCTCGCGCAGCTGCTGGAACGGCCCCGCCCGCAGATCGCGGCGGCCGTCCGGGAGCTGGCCGCGGAATACACCGCGCAGGGCCGCGGGTTCGACCTCAGGGAGGTCGCCGGCGGCTGGCGGTTCTACACCCGGGACGTGTGCGCCCCGGTGGTGGAGCGGTTCGTGACGGACGGGCGGCAGGCGCGGCTCACCCAGGCCGCGCTGGAGACCCTGGCCGTCGTGGCGTACCGGCAGCCGGTGAGCCGCGCGCGGGTGTCGGCGATCCGCGGCGTCAACAGCGACGGCGTCATGCGGACGCTGGCGCTGCGCGGCCTCATCGAGGACGCGGGACAGGATCCGCAGTCGCAGGCGCACCTCTACCGCACCACCGGGTACTTCCTGGAGCGGCTGGGGCTGCGCGACCTCGACGAGCTGCCCGAGCTCGCCCCCTACCTGCCCGACGACCTGCCCGACGAGATGATCGACGACTGATCGAGACGATCGAGTCGATCGAGGGCCGACGAGATGATCGAGGAAACGTGAGCGAGAACGAAGGCGTGCGGTTGCAGAAGGTCCTGGCCGAGGCCGGGATCGGCAGCCGCCGCCACTGCGAGGAGCTGATCGGCGAAGGCCGCGTCACCGTGGACGGCAAGAAGGTGTTCCGGTTCGGTGAGCGCGTCGACCCGGAGCGGGCCGTCATCCACGTGGACGGCCGGCGGGTCGAGACCCGCTCCGAGATGCGGTACTACATGATCAACAAGCCGCGCGGCGTGGTCAGCACGATGGCGGACGAGCGGGGCCGCAAGTCCCTCGCGGACTACGTGGAGGTGCCCGAGCGGCTGTTCCACGTCGGCCGGCTCGACACCGACACCGAGGGGCTGATCCTCCTCACCAACGACGGGGAGCTGTCGCACCGGCTGACCCACCCCAGCTACGGCGTGCACAAGACCTACCTCGCCGAGATCCACGGGCCCATCCCGCGTGACCTCGGCCGGCGCCTCAAGGCGGGGGTGACGCTGGACGACGGCCCCGCGAAGGCGGACAAGTTCCGGATCTTCGACCAGGTCGGCCGGCGGGTGCTCGTGGAGATCACCCTGCACGAGGGGCGCAAGCACATCGTGCGGCGGCTGCTGAAGGAGGTCGGTTTCCCGGTGCAGCAGCTCGCCCGCGTAGAGTTCGGGCCCATCAAGCTGGGGCAGCTCAAGCCGGGCGGGATGCGCGCGCTGACCGTCCGGGAGGTCGGCGAGCTGTACAAGGCCGTCGGGCTGTAGCCGCGGGCGGACGACGAGAAGGGGAGTGCAGGTGGCGGTACGCGCGGTCCGCGGGGCGACGCAGATCGACGCCGACGACCGGGACCAGATCCTGGCGGCGACGACCGAGCTGGTCAACGAGGTGATGAGCCGTAACGCGCTCGGCACCGACGACGTCATCAGCGTGATCTTCACCGTGACGCCGGACATCACGGCGGAATTCCCGGCGCTGGCCGCGCGCAAGCTCGGCTTCCACGAGGTGCCGCTGCTGTGCGCGACGGAGATCGGTGTTCCGCACGCCCTGCCGCTGGTCATCCGCCTGATGGCGCACATCGAGACGGACCGGCCCCGCTCGGACGTCCAGCACGTGTACCTGCGCGGGGCGACCGCCCTCCGGCTCGACATCGCGCAGTAGGCGGGGCGAGGCGCAGTAGGCGGGACGAGGCAGTGAAGAGGATGACGGCGTGAACGACGAACTGGCGGGCCTGCGGATCACCGTGGTCGGCACGGGCCTGATCGGCACCTCGATCGCCCTGGCCGCCCGGGAGCGGGGCGCCGAGGTGCTGCTGACCGACCGGGACGCGGCGGCGCTGGAGCTGGCGGTGGAGCTGGGCGCGGGGACGGCGCTGCCGGACGGCGCCCCGGACGGCCCCGCGGACCTGGCCGTCCTCGCGGTGCCGCCCGCGGCCGTGGCGGTGACGCTGCTGGACGCGCAGAAGCGCGGCCTCGCGTCCGTCTACACCGACGTGGCGAGCGTGAAGGCGCTGCCGCTGGCGCAGGCGGCCGAGCTGGGCTGCGACATGTCGGTGTTCGTGCCCGGCCACCCCCTGGCGGGCAGCGAACGGTCCGGGCCGGGCGCCGCCCGCGCGGACCTGTTCCTCGGCCGCCCGTGGGCGCTGACCCCCGGGCCGAAGACCGGCCCGGAGGCCGTGGCGCGGGTGACCGCGCTGGCGCGGGCCTGCGGCGGGATGCCCGTCACGGTGGACGCCGCCGAGCACGACCGGGCGGTCGCGCTGGTGTCGCACGGCCCGCACGTGGTGTCGGCCGCGGTCGCGGCCCGGCTGACCGGCGCCGACGACACGGCGCTGGGCCTCGCGGGCCAGGGCGTCCGGGACGTCACCCGGATCGCCGCCGGGGACCCGAAGCTGTGGATCGGGATCCTGGCCGCGAACGCGCAGCCGGTCGCGGACGTCCTGGAGGGCGTGGCGACCGACCTCGCGGTGGCCGCGTCGCTGCTGCGCGACGGCAGCGAGGGCGCCGCCGCGCACGTCGCCGACCTGCTGCTGCGCGGCAACGCGGGCCGGTCCCGCATCCCGGGCAAGCACGGCGGCGACCAGTCCGCGTACACGCCCGTCCAGGTGGTGATCCCGGACCGGCCGGGCGAGCTCGCGATGGTGTTCCAGGCGGCGGGGATCGCCGGGGTCAACATCGAGGACGTGACGATCGAGCACTCCCCGGGCCGTCCGCTGGGCGTCCTGGAGCTGTCGGTGGCACCCGAGGCGGCCGACCGGCTCGCCGACGAGCTGCGCGCCCGGGGCTGGTCGGTGCCGGGCCGGCCCACCGGGGGCTGAGCCGCCCGCGCCACGGCGCCGCGGGTGGCCGCGTGCCGGTAGCCTGATGCGCTGGGGCTCGTACGGGGGACGCGCACGCCGCGCAGCGGCGGGACGAGCGCCGCCCGTTCGCCCGACGGCCGCGCCGTGGGGCGCTCCGACGACCAGAGAAAGGGAGCGATCGTGCCGCTCGTCATCGCCATGGACGGACCTTCCGGGTCGGGCAAGTCGAGCGCCTCCAAGGGCGTGGCCCGCGCGCTGGGCCTGCGTTACCTGGACACGGGCGCCATGTACCGCGCCATGACCTGGTGGATGCTGCGCGCCGGGGTGCGGGTGGAGGACGCGGGCGCGGTCGCGGCCCGCGCGCTCGAGCCGGTGATCGTGTCCGGCACCGATCCGGACGGGCCGACGATCGCGGTGGACGGCGAGGACGTGTCCGGGCCGATCCGCACCCGCGAGGTGACCAACGCGGTCAGCGCGGTCAGCGCCGTCCCGGCGGTCCGCACCCGGCTCGTCGACCTGCAGCGCGAGATCATCGGCGCGGGCGGCATCGTGGTCGAGGGCCGCGACATCGGCACGGTGGTCGCGCCGGACGCCGCGGTGAAGGTGTTCCTGACCGCGAGCGAGGAGGCGAGGGCGGAGCGCCGGGCGAAGGAACTGGCGGCCGACCCGGGCGCGTCGGTGCGGACCACGCAGGCCGAGCAGGCCCGTCGTGACCGGATCGACTCGACCCGGAAGGCGTCGCCGCTGACGAAGGCGGCCGACGCGCACGAGATCGACTCGACCGAGCTGGGGCTCGACGAGGTCATCGAGGCGGTCGTCCGCCTCGCCAAAGAGCGGGAGTGAGCGGGCCGTACGCGCCCGCCGGGGAAGCACTGTGAGCGAATACGAGATCGAGACGGTCGACATGGAGACGGTCGACGTCGTCGCCGAGGCCGGCGCGGACGAGGGCCCGGCGCCGGTGGTGGCGGTCGTCGGCCGCCCGAACGTCGGCAAGTCCACGCTGGTCAACCGGATCCTCGGGCGCCGTGAGGCCGTCGTCGAGGACGTCCCGGGCGTCACCCGGGACCGCGTCGCCTACGACGCGACGTGGAGCGGGCGGCGGTTCACCGTCGTCGACACCGGCGGCTGGCTGCCGGACTCGTCCGGGCTGGCCGCGGCGATCGCCGAGCAGGCGCGGCTGGCGGTCGACCTCGCCGACGTCGTGATGTTCGTGGTCGACGCGACCGTGGGCGCCACGGACGTCGACGAGGCGGTCGTGGAGATCCTGCGGCGCGCGGGCAAGCCGGTGGTGCTGGTCGCCAACAAGGTCGACGACGCGGGCGCCGAGGCGGACGCGGCGCTGCTGTGGTCGCTCGGCATCGGCGAGCCGCACCCGGTGAGCGCGCTGCACGGGCGCGGCAGCGGCGACCTGCTGGACGCGGTGCTGGAGGCGCTGCCCGCGGAGCCCCCGGCCGAGACGTTCGGGGAGGCGGGCGGCCCGCGCCGCGTCGCGCTGCTCGGCCGCCCGAACGTCGGCAAGTCGAGCCTGCTGAACAAGCTGGCGGGGGAGAACCGCGCGGTCGTCGACGCGGTCGCCGGGACCACCCGCGACCCGGTCGACGAGATCATCGAGCTGGGCGGCCGGGAGTGGCGGTTCATCGACACCGCCGGGATCCGGCGGCGGCACCGGGAGAACCAGGGCGCCGACTTCTACGCGACGCTGCGGACGCAGTCGGCGCTGGAGCGGGCCGAGGTCGCGGTCGTGCTCGTCGACGCGGGCGAGCCGCTCGCCGAGCAGGACCTGCGGATCATCTCGATGGTGGTCGAGTCGGGCCGTGCGCTCGTCATCGCCTACAACAAGTGGGACCTGCTGGACGAGGAGCGCCGCCACTACCTGGAGCGCGAGATCGACCGGCAGCTGCACAACGCCCGGTGGGCGCCGCGCGTCAACATCTCCGCCAAGACCGGACGGCACGTGGAGAAGCTCGTCCCCGGGATCGACACGGCCCTCGAGGGCTGGGGCACCCGGGTGCCGACCTCCAAGCTGAACCAGTTCTTCGCCGACCTGGTGAACTCGCACCCGCACCCGGTGCGGGGCGGCAAGCAGCCGAGGGTGCTGTTCGCGACGCAGGCGGGGGTGCGGCCGCCGCGGTTCGTGCTGTTCACGTCCGGGTTCCTCGAGGAGGGGTACCGGCGGTTCATCGAGCGCCGGCTGCGCGAGGAGTTCGGCTTCGAGGGCACCCCGCTGGACATCACGATGAAGATCCGGGAGAAGCGCGGCAAGAACCGCAAGTAGCCCCCCGCACGTGATCACGGCCCGTCCGGACCTTCCCCGGACGGGCCGCGGCGTGTCAGGATGCACAGAGCGGGCGCGGGTAAGTTGTCCATTACTCGAGGGGTGCTACGTGAAGCTGCTGCTGCTCATCTCCTGCGCCGTCGTCTGCGTGGCGCTGAGTTTCGCGTGGCGGGAACCGTGGATCGGCGGCGTCGGCCTGCTGATCGGGTTCGTCGCCATGTTCACCGACCGCGACGACGTCCAGGTGGACGACGAGAAGCGCAGCTACGAGACGACGAAGTCCGTCCGCAACATGCGCCGCGGCGAACGCTAGCCCGGTTCCCCGCCGTCGTGCACGCGCGCGGCGAGCCACCGCCCGCCGGACCGCCGCGTTCTTCCTGCCGGGACCGACGCCCCCGCAGCCCGGCGTCCCGTCCCGGCGCCCGGCGGCGACCGCCGGACGCCCGAGCCCGCACCGTGCGCATGCCCAGGACTCGGGCGGGCGAAGACGATGCGGGTGGCGGGCGCGCTCAGACGCTCCGTGACGACTGGTCGGGGCGGTCGGGGTCGATGTGCCAGCTGATCACGCGGGCGGGGCGGATGCGGATGAGGTCGTCGCTGAAGAAGCCCTGCCCGATGTGCATGGTGCCCTTGACCGGCTCGGCGACGCCGCGGATCTCGACGCCGCGGCCCCAGCCGGGCTTGACGGCGTCGGGGTCGTCCGGGGCGGCCATGTCGTCGACGAGGAACGACACGTGCGGATCGGCCTGGACGTTGCGGTACTTGCGGCTGTTCGCGTTGTCGGGGCCGCCGATGTCTATGGTGCCGTCGTCGTTCAGCCGGAACCCGACCGGCCGCGTCTGCGGGGCGCCGTCGGGGCCGATCGTGGACAGCCGTCCGAGGCGCTGCGTGGCGAGGTAGGCGCGTTCGGCGGGAGTGAAGGGATCAGCGGTGGTGTCCATGCTCCGACGGTAGAACCTCAACCGGAGTCGAGGTCAAGGGCCTGGTGCATGTGCCAGCGGAAACCTCGCGATGCTTCGCAATCTCTGGACGTTCTGCCGGATGTACCTCGTAAATGCTAGGCGCTAGGGTTGCCGCGTGACGACGTTCGGGATCGGCGAGGCCGCGGTGTTGCTGGGCGTGAGCGCGGACACCGTGCGGCGGTGGGTGGACGGCGGGCGGCTCCCGGCCGCGCGGGACGAGCACGGGCGCCGGCGCGTGCCCGGGCCCGAGCTGGCGGCGTTCGTCCGCGAGCAGGCGCGGGGCGGCCTCGGGGAGCACGGCGAGCGGTTCTCCTCGGCGCGCAACCGCATGCGCGGCATCGTCACCGAGGTGGCCCGCGACGGCGTCATGGCGCAGGTGGAGATCCAGGCCGGGCCGTTCCGGGTCGTGTCGCTGATGAGCCGCGAGGCGGCGGACGAGCTGGGGCTCGCGCCCGGCGTCGTCGCGGAGGCCGTCGTCAAGTCCACCAACGTGGTCGTCGAGCTGCCCGACGCGGGCTGAGGGGGAGACGTGTCCAAGCGCACCGCGGCCGTCACGGCCCTGCTCGCCGCGCTCGCCGCGCTCACCGGATGCGGCGAGGTGGAAGGGGCGTCCGGGGAGGGCGGCGGGGCGACGCTGACCGTGTTCGCGGCGGCCTCGCTGACCGAGACGTTCACCCGGCTGGGGGAGACGTTCGAGAAGACCCACCCCGGAACGGACGTCCGCTTCGGCTTCGCCGGCAGTTCGACGCTCGCCCGGCAGATCGCGCACGGCGCCCCCGCGGACGTGTTCGCCTCCGCGAGCCACGCGACCATGAAGACCGTGACGGACGCCGGCGACGCGGCGGGCGGCCCGCGGGTGTTCGCCACGAACCGGCTCGTCATCGCGGTCCCCGAGGACAATCCGGGCGGCGTCCGGTCGGTCGGGGACCTGGCGGGCGACGGCCTCCGGGTGGTGCTGTGCGCCGAGCAGGTGCCGTGCGGCGCGGCGGCGCGCACGGCGCTGGACGCGGCCGGGGTGACCGTCGAGGCCGCGTCGAGGGAGAAGGACGTGAAGGCCGTCCTGACCAAGGTGCGGCTCGGCGAGGCCGACGCGGGCCTCGTCTACCGCACCGACGCGAGGGCGGCCGGAGGGGACGTCACGGGCATCGAGTTCGCGGCGGCCGCGGGGGCGGTGAACGAGTACCCGATCGTCCAGGTGGCGGACGCCCCGCAGCCCGGGCTCGCGCGGGAGTTCATCGCCCTGGTGACCGGCCCGCGGGGCAGGGCCGTGCTGGGCGAGGCGGGGTTCGGGGCGCCGTGACCGTGCGCGCCCCGGACGCCGCGCCGCGTCCCGACACGGCCCCCGACCGGCTGCCCGGCCGCCCGCCACTGGTCCTGGTGCTGCCCGCGCTCGCCGGGCTCGCCTTCCTCGTGCTGCCGCCGGCGGGGCTGCTCGTCCGGGCGCCGTGGTCCACGCTCGGCACCCGGCTGCTGCGGCCGGAGGTCCTGGACGCGCTCAGGCTGTCGCTCGTCACCGCGACGGCCGCCACGGTGCTGTGCGTGCTGTTCGGCGTGCCGCTGGCGTGGACGCTCGCGCGCGTCCGGTTCCCCGGCGTCCGGCTCGTCCGGGCCCTGGTCACGGTGCCGCTGGTCCTGCCGCCGGTGGTCGGCGGCGTCGCGCTGCTGCTGGCGGCGGGGCGGCGGGGCATCGTCGGCGGCCCGCTGGAGTCGGCCTTCGGGATCACGCTCCCGTTCACCACGGCCGGGGTGGTGCTCGCCCAGACGTTCGTCGCCATGCCGTTCCTGGTGATCAGCGTCGAGGGGGCGCTGCGCGGCGCCGACCCGCGCTACGAGGAGGCGGCCGCGACCCTCGGCGCGTCCCGCTGGACGGCGTTCCGCCGCGTCACGCTGCCGCTGGTCGCGCCGGGCGTCGCGGCGGGCTCGGTCCTGTGCTGGGCGCGCGCACTCGGGGAGTTCGGGGCGACGATCACGTTCGCGGGGAACTTCCCCGGCGAGACCCAGACGATGCCGCTGGCCGTCTACCTCGCGCTGGAGACCGACCCGCAGGCCGCGATCGTCCTCAGCCTGGTGATGCTCGCGGTGTCGGTCGTGGTGCTGGCCGCCCTCCGGGACCGCTGGACGGGCCCGTCGTGACCGGCCGGACGGGCGCGGGGCTGGACGCGCGGGTGGTGGTGCGGCGCGGCGGGTTCGTCCTCGACCTGCCGCTCGCCGCTGGGCCCGGCGAGGTCGTGGCGCTGCTCGGGCCGAACGGCGCGGGGAAGAGCACCGCGCTGCGGGCCCTCGCCGGGCTCGTCGCGACGTCGGGCGGGCACCTGCGGCTGGACGGCGCGGACCTGCGCACGCTGCCGCCCGAGCGCCGCCGCATCGGCATGGTGTTCCAGGACTACCTGCTGTTCCCGCACCTGAGCGCCCTCGACAACGTCGCGTTCGGGCCGCGCTGCCGGGGCGTCCGCCGCCGGGAGGCGCGCCGGGCCGCCGCGGGCTGGCTGGAACGCGTGGGGCTCGCCGAGTACGCGTCGGCCCGGCCGCGGGAGCTGTCCGGCGGGCAGGCGCAGCGCGTGGCGCTGGCGCGCGCACTGGCCGTCCGCCCGGGCCTGCTCCTGCTGGACGAGCCGCTCGCCGCGCTGGACGCCCACACCCGGATGGAGGTCCGGGCGGCGCTGCGCCGCCACCTCGCCGGGTTCGAGGGCGCGGCGGTGCTCGTCACCCACGATCCCCTGGACGCGATGGTGCTGGCCGACCGCATCGTCGTGGTGGAGGGCGGGCGGCCCGTGCAGGAGGGCGTCCCGGCCGAGGTCGCGCGGCGCCCGCGCACCGACTACGTGGCGCGTCTCGTCGGGCTGAACCTGTACCGGGGGCGGGCCGAGGGCGGGCGCGTCGTCCTGGGTGACGGTTCTCACACTCTGGACACTGTGGAGTCACTCACCGGTCAGGTGTTCGTGGCCTTCGCGCCATCCGCCGTCGCGCTGTACCGGACGCGCCCGGACGGCAGCCCGCGCAACCTGTGGCGGGCCCGGGTGGGAACGATCGAACGGCATGGGGACCGGGCGCGGGTACGGGTGACGGACGACTCCTTTACGGCCCTCGCGGACGTGACCGCGGCGGCGGTCGCGGAGCTCCAATTGTCGGAAGGCAGCCCGATATGGGCGGCCGTCAAGGCCACCGAGACGCACGTTTACCCAGCTTGAGGGCGGTTATGTCCTGGTTTGGGATGAGACGCCCGGGCCGCCCGTAGTCTGGTGATATCAATCACAAAAGGGGTCGGGAAGACCCAAAAACCGACGGGATTGGTCCAGACCAAATGGCAAAAACCGAGGGTCTTGTTCATCATGCAAAGATCCTGCGAACAGCTGAAGGAGTAGCCCGTGTCCATCCAGGTCCCCGGCCTCGACCAGGCCCCTACCGGTCACACCGAACTGATTGACTGGGTACGCGGGATCGCCGAGCTGACCAAGCCCGACCGCGTCGAGTGGTGCGACGGCTCGGACGACGAGTGGGAGCGGCTCACCGGCCTGCTCGTCGAGCAGGGCACGCTCACGCGGCTCGACCCGGCGAAACGGCCCAACAGCTTCTACGCGGCCTCCGATCCCACCGACGTGGCCCGTGTGGAGGACCGGACGTTCATCTGCTCCGAGAAGGAGGAGGACGCCGGTCCCACCAACAACTGGATCGCCCCCGGCGAGATGCGCGAGACCCTGAACGGGCTCTTCGACGGCTGCATGAAGGGCCGCACCATGTACGTGGTGCCGTTCTGCATGGGCCCGCTCGGCGGTGAGATCTCCCAGCTCGGGGTCGAGATCACCGACTCCGCCTACGTCGCGGTCTCGATGCGGATCATGACCCGGATGGGCGCGGGCGCCCTCCGGCTGATCGAGGAGCGCGGTTCGTTCGTCAAGGCCGTGCACTCGGTCGGCGCCCCGCTCGAGCCCGGCCAGCAGGACGTGAAGTGGCCGTGCAACTCCACGAAGTACATCACGCACTTCCCCGAGACCCGTGAGATCTGGTCGTTCGGCTCCGGGTACGGCGGCAACGCCCTCCTCGGCAAGAAGTGCTACGCGCTGCGGATCGCCTCGACGATGGCCCGCGACGAGGGCTGGATGGCCGAGCACATGCTCGTCCTCAAGCTCACCCCGCCGGACGGCGAGACCCGCTACGTCGCCGCCGCGTTCCCGTCCGCCTGCGGCAAGACCAACCTCGCCATGCTGGAGCCGACCATCCCGGGCTGGAAGGTCGAGACGATCGGCGACGACATCGCCTGGATGCGGTTCGGCGACGACGGCCGCCTCTACGCGATCAACCCCGAGGCCGGCTTCTTCGGCGTCGCGCCCGGCACCGGCGAGAGCACCAACGCCAACGCCGTGAAGACGCTGTGGGGCAACAGCATCTTCACCAACGTCGCGCTCACCGACGACGGCGACGTGTGGTGGGAGGGCCTCACCGACGAGCCCCCGGCGCACCTCACCGACTGGAAGGGCAACGACTGGACGCCCGAGTCGCAGACGCCCGCCGCGCACCCCAACGCCCGCTTCACCACCCCGGCCGGGCAGTGCCCGATCATCGCGCCCGAATGGGAGGACCCGAAGGGCGTGCCGATCTCGGCGATCCTGTTCGGCGGCCGCCGCGCCACCGCCGTCCCGCTCGTCACCGAGTCGTTCGACTGGCAGCAGGGCGTGTTCCTCGGCGCCAACGTGGCGTCGGAGAAGACCGCCGCCGCCGAGGGCAAGGTCGGCGAGCTGCGCCGCGACCCGTTCGCCATGCTGCCGTTCTGCGGCTACAACATGGGCGACTACTTCGGCCACTGGCTCGACATCGGCAAGGCCACCGAGCCCGAGAAGCTCCCGCGGATCTACTACGTCAACTGGTTCCGCAAGGACGCCGACGGCAAGTTCATCTGGCCGGGCTTCGGCGAGAACAGCCGCGTGCTGAAGTGGATCGTCGAGCGCCTCAACGGCAAGGCCGACGCGGTCAAGTCCCCGATCGGGCACCTGCCGACCAAGGAGTCGCTGGACACCGAGGGCCTCGACATCGACGACGCCGCCCTCGACACCCTCCTGTCGGTCGACACCGAGGTGTGGAAGCAGGAGGCCGCGCTCGTCGTGCCGCACTTCGAGACGTTCGGCGACCACACCCCGAAGGCGCTGTGGGACGAGTACCACAGCCTGGTGCGCCGCCTGGAGCACTGAGCCGCACGGCATCCGGCGCCCGCCGCCCGGCACGTCCGGGCGGCGGGCGCCGCCGTTCCGCGTGCTTGCCCCGCTCTCCTGCGGGAACGGGCGATGTGACCGTTCCCCGAGCTCGGGAGGCACGCGTGTTCGACCTCATGACACGCCACTGGTGGGTGCTGGCGCTGCGCGGCGCGTTCGCCGTCCTGTTCGGCATCGTCGCGTGGGTGTGGCCCGGCATCACCGTCTGGGCGCTGGTGCTCCTCTTCGGCGCGTACGCGCTGGTCGACGGGGCGATGGCGCTCGCGCACGCGATCCGCGGGACGACCGGCGGCGCGTCCCGCGGCTGGCTCGGCGTCTCCGGCGCGGCCGGGATCGTCCTCGGCCTGCTCGCCCTGCTGTGGCCCGCCGCCACCGCGCTCGTCCTGCTGTGGCTCATCGGCGTCTGGGCGATCGTCACCGGCGTGTTCGAGATCGTCGCCGCGATCGCGCTCCGCCGCGAGATCCGCGGCGAATGGTTCTACGCGCTGACCGGCGCGATCTCGATCGTCTTCGGGATCCTGCTGCTGGCGTGGCCGGTGAGCGGCGCGCTCGCGCTCGTCTGGCTGATCGGCCTGGCGTCGATCCTGTTCGGCGCGGTGATGATCGGCGCCGCGTTCCGGCTGCGCAAGCTCGGCGAAGAGGCGCACCGCGGCGAACGCCCGTACGGCGCGCCGTCCCCCCGCCCGCACTAGCCGGCGCGGGTCATCCGGATCGGGCGTTTAGGATGCGGAGCATGACGCGGCTGGAATTCCGGGTGCACGAACTGACCGTCGGCCAGCTCGCCGAGCGCAGCGGCGTGGCCGTCTCCGCCCTGCACTTCTACGAGTCCAAGGGACTGATCAGCAGCCGGCGGACGGCCGGGAACCAGCGCCGGTTCAGCCGCGACACGCTCCGCCGGGTCTCCTTCATCAAGGTGTCCCAGCGGGTCGGCATCCCGCTCGCCGAGATCCGCGAGGCGCTCGCCACGCTCCCCGAGGAGCGCACCCCCACGGTCGACGACTGGGCGCGGCTCTCCCGGCACTGGCGCGGCGCCCTGGACGACCGCATCGCGCAGCTCGAGAAGCTCCGCGACGACCTCACCGACTGCATCGGCTGCGGCTGCCTGTCGATCAGCAAGTGCGCGCTCGCCAACCCCTACGACCGGCTCGGCGACGAGGGCCCCGGCCCCCGCCGCCTCCTGACCGGCCCCGCCACCGGCGAGGACGCCCGGCCCGCCGCCCGGCGGGCGGAGCGCCCCGCCGGGGACTCCTGCGCCCCCGTCTGCACCCCGGACGGCTGAGTCCGGCTCAGCGCCCGCGGCGGCGGGTGTGGTGGCCGTGGGGGTCGAGGCGGCGCGGCATGGGCGCGCGCCCGGCGGGCTGTGTCGGCGGCGGATGCGCCGTGACGGGCTCGATGGGCAGCTCGACGGGTTCCTCGCCCAGCGTGAACGGCTCGCCGTGGTGCCACAGCTTGACGCCCGGGCCGTCGAGGAGTTCATAGCGGGCGGACTCGGCGGTCACGGTGACCCGCACGAGGCTGCCCCGGTACCGCATCCGGAACGTCAGCCTGCTGATCCCGCCGGGCAGCCGCGGCGCGAACCGGAGCCGTCCGCCGCCCGCCCGCATCCCGCCGAACCCGGCGACGAGGCCGTTCCAGGCGCCCGCCATCGACGCCAGGTGCAGCCCGTCGCCGGTGTTGCGGTTCAGGTCGTGCAGGTCCATCAGGGCGGTCTCGCCGAGATAGTCGTGCGCCAGTTCCAGCTGGCCGACCTCGGCGGCGATGACCGCCTGCGTCTGCGCGGACAGGGACGAGTCCCGGACCGTCAGCGCCTCGTAGTACGCGAAGTCGCGGGCCTTCTGCTCGTCGGTGAACGCCTGCCCGCACAGGTGCAGGGCCAGCACCAGGTCGGCCTGCTTGACCACCTGCTTGCGGTACAGGTCGAAGTACGGGTAGTTCAGCAGCAGCGGATAGTGGCCGGGGTCGGTCGCGGCGAAGTCCCAGCGGGCGTGGTTGGTGAACCCCTCGCTCTGCGGGTGCACGCCGAGCCGCTGGTCGTAGGGGATCAGCATCGCGGCGGCGGCGTCCCGCCAGGACGCGGCCTCCTCCGCGTCCACGCCGAGCCGCTCGGCGATGTCCGGGTGCCGCATGGCCGTCTCGGCGGCCTCCTGCAGGTTCCGCCGCGCCATCAGGTTCGTGTACACGTTGTTGTCGGCGATCGCGCTGTACTCGTCCGGGCCGGTGACGCCGTCGATGCGGAACACGCCGCCGACGTCGTGGTGGCCGAGGCTCCGCCACAGCCGGGCCGTCTCGACCAGGATCTCGAGGCCGATCTCCCGTTCGAACTCGGCGTCCTGCGTGACGTCCACGTACCGGACGACCGCGTCGGCGATGTCGGCGTTGATGTGGAACGCGGCGGTGCCCGCCGGCCAGTACCCCGAGCACTCGTGGCCCCGGATCGTCCGCCAGGGGAACGTGGCGCCGCGCAGGCCGAGCTGGCGGGCGCGCTCGCGGGCCAGCGGGAGGATCATGTGCCGCCACGCGAGGACGTCGGCGGCCGCGCCGGGCAGGGTGTAGGTGAGGACGGGCAGGACGAACGTCTCGGTGTCCCAGAACGTGTGCCCGTCGTAGCCGGGGCCGGTGAGCCCCTTGGCCGGGATCATGCGGCGTTCCGCGCGCGCGCCGGCCTGCAGCACGTGGAACAACCCGAACCGGACGGCCTGCTGGATCTCGGCGTCGCCGTCCACCTCGACGTCCGCGCCCTGCCAGAACTCGTCGAGGTACGCGCGCTGCTCGGCCAGCAGCCCCTCCCAGCCGGTCTGCCGCGCGCCCGCGAGCGCCCCGACGACCTGGTCGTGCAGCGCCGGGCGGGACCGCTGGCTCGACCACCCGTAGGCGATGTACTTGACGATCCGGAGCCGCTGCCCCGGCTCGATGCGCGTCGCGACCGTCAGCCGGCCCACGTCCGGTGAGCTCTCGGTGTCGACCGTCATCGACTCCGGGCCCTCCACGTCGTGCGACATGCCCGCCGCCATCCGCAGGTCGCTCTCGCGGGTGCAGTGCAGCAGCAGGACCTTCTTGCCGTTGGCGACGTGCTCCTCGCTGACCAGCGGGCTGTCCAGGATCGCCGACGAGCGCGGGTCCTTCCCGCCGCCGGGCAGCGCCTCGTTGGCGACGAGTTCGGACTGGACGACGATCCGGACGGCCTCGTCCACCGGCTCGACGTCGTAGCAGATCGCGGCGATCGCCCGCTGCGTCAGCGACACCAGCCGCACCGACCCGATCTTCACGCGCCGGCCCGCCGGGGACGTCCACTCCACGTTCCGGGTGAGCGTCCCGGCCCGCATGTCGAGGACGCGCTCGTGGTGGTGCACCCGGCCGTAGCGGACGTCGAACGGCTCGTCGTCCACCAGCAGCCGGATCACCTTGCCGTTGGTGACGTTGATGACCGTCTGCCCCGACTCGGGGTACCCGTAGGCCGTCTCGGCGTGCGGCAGCGGCCGCTGCTCGTAGAACGAGTTCAGGTAGGTGCCGGGCAGGCCGTGCGGCTCGCCCTCGTCGAGGTTGCCGCGCAGGCCGACGTGCCCGTTGGAGAGCGTGAACACCGACTCGCTCTGCTGGAGGCGGTCGACCCGCAGCTCCGGTTCCCGCACGCACCACGGTTCGACCATGAACACCGGCCGGTCGACGCTCGCCTGCCCTTCCGGAATGTTCACGCGCTCCCCTCCCGCGTTCCGTCCATGAGCTCCGAGAGGTCCGCCACGACGACGTCCGCGCCGCGCTCGGCCAGCGCCCGCGCGTGCGCGCCATCGACCCGGTTGACCCCCACCACGTGCCCGAACCCGCCGGCCCGTCCGGCCTCGACGCCCGCGAGGGCGTCCTCGAACACCGCGGCCCGCGCCGCCGGGACGTCCAGTTCCCGCGCGGCGGCCAGGAACATGTCCGGGGCGGGCTTGCCCGGAAGGCGCCGCTCGGCCGCGACGACGCCGTCGACCCGGGCGTCGAACAGGCCGGTGATCCCGGCCGCCTTCAGCACCTGGACGGTGTTGGCGCTCGACGAGACGACGGCCGTCCTCAGCCCGGCGTCCCGCGCCGCCCGCACGTAGTCGATCGACCCGTCGAACCGTTCCACGCCCTTCTCCGCGATCAGCTTCAGGACGAGCGCGTTCTTGCGGTTGCCGAGGCCCCGGATCGTCTCCGCGTCGGGCGGGTCGTCCGGTTCGCCCTCCGGGAGCCCGATGCCGCGCGACTCCAGGAACGAGCGCGTCCCGTCCTCGCGCTTCTTGCCGTCGACGTAGGGGCCGTAGTCCTCCGCGATGTCGAAGGGCGCGAACGGCTCCCCGGTCCGGGCGGCCCGCTCCCGCAGATACCCGTCGAACATCTCCTTCCACGCGGCCGCGTGCACCGACGCCGTCCGCGTGAGCACCCCGTCGAGGTCGAACAGACACGCCTCGGTCCCGTCCGGAAGTCCCAGCATCGCACCCCCATGAGCTCGTGATCCCGTCGATCCGTCACGTGCGACCCGTTCCCGAGGGGAATAAGGGCATGCGGGCACGGTGCTCGCACGGGGGACCGGGATCTTGTGAACCGCCCGCGGTCAGGGTCGCACACGATGAGGAGAGAGCAATGGACAAGGCGCGAATCGGCGTCACGGGGCTGGCGACGATGGGCCGGAACCTGGCCCGCAACCTGGCCCGGCACGGCCATCCGGTCGCCGTGCACAACCGCACGCCGTCCCGGACGAAGGCGCTGGTGGAGGAGTTCGGCGACGAGGGGACGTTCCTGCCGGCCGAGTCGGCGGAGCGGTTCGTCGCGTCGCTGGAGCGGCCCCGCCGGCTGGTGATCATGGTGAAGGCGGGACCGGCGACGGACGCCGTTATCGAGGAGTTCGCGCCGCTGCTGGAGCCCGGCGACATGATCGTCGACGGCGGCAACGCGCACTTCGCCGACACCCGGCGCCGCGAGGCCGACCTGCGCGAACGCGGCATCCACTTCGTCGGCACCGGAATCTCCGGCGGCGAGGAGGGCGCGCTGCACGGGCCGAGCATCATGCCGGGCGGCTCCGCGGAGTCCTACGAGTCCCTCGGCCCGCTGCTCGAGGACATCTCCGCCCACGTCGACGGGACGCCCTGCGCCGTCCACGTCGGCCCGGACGGCGCGGGCCACTTCGTGAAGATGGTGCACAACGGCATCGAGTACGCCGACATGCAGCTGATCGCCGAGTCCTACGACCTGCTGCGGCACGCCGCCGGGCTCGCCCCGGACGAGATCGCCGCCGTGTTCCGGGAGTGGAACACCGGGCGGCTGGAGTCGTACCTGATCGAGATCACCGCCGAGGTGCTCGCGCACACCGACGCCGCGACCGGGCGCCCGTTCGTCGACGTCGTCCTCGACCAGGCCGAGCAGAAGGGCACCGGGCGGTGGACGGTGCAGAGCGCGCTGGACCTCGGCGTCCCCGTCGGCGGCATCGCCGAGGCCGTGTTCGCCCGGTCGGTGTCCGGGCACGCCGCGCTGCGCGAGGCCGCCCGCGGCCTGCCCGGCCCGGCCCGCGCCGGGGCCGAGACGCTGCCGGGCGTCCCCGACGCGATCGAGAAGGCCCTCTACGCGTCCAAGATCGTCGCATACGCGCAGGGCTTCCACGAGATCCAGGCGGGCAGCGCCGAGTACGGCTGGAACATCGACGCGGGCGCGATGGCGACGATCTGGCGCGGCGGCTGCATCATCCGGGCCCGGTTCCTCGACCGGATCCGCGCCGCCTACGAGGCCGACCCGCAGACCCCGACGCTGCTGACCGACGCGCACTTCGCCGAGGCGCTGGGCGACGCCCAGGAGGCGTGGCGCAACGTCATCGCGATCGCCGCGAAGCACGGCGTGCCCGTCCCCGGGTTCTCCGCCGCCCTGGCGTACTACGACTCGCTGCGCGCGCCCCGGCTGCCCGCCGCGCTCACCCAGGGCCAGCGGGACTTCTTCGGCGCGCACACCTACCGGCGCGCCGACCGCGAGGGAACGTTCCACACCCTCTGGGGCGGCGACCGCACGGAGGTCACGGCCTGACCGTCACCCCTCGCGCCACTTCGGCGAGTCCAGGGCCCCGGCCGCCTGCGGGCCCATCAGCCCCAGGCCGCCGTCCACGAACAGGGACGCGCCGGTGACGTAGGACGACTCGGGGCCGGCGAGGAACGCGATCGCGGCGCCGACCTCCTTCGCGTGCCCGGGGCGGGCCAGCGGGTAGCCCGGCCTGCTGTCCGCCTCGGGCGGCCGCTCGTGCTGCCCCGTCATCGGCGTCGCGATCTCGCCAGGCGCCACCGTGTTCACGGTGATCCCGTACTGCGACAACTCCAGCGCCAGGACGCGGGCCAGCATCTTCAGGCCGCCCTTCGCGGCGCAGTACGGGCCCGCGCCCACCCTCGGGTGCTCCTCGTGGACGCTCGTCACGTTGACGATCCGGCCGCCCTGGCCGCGCTCGATCATCCGGCGGGCCGCCCGCCGCGAGCACAGGAACGCGCCGTCGAGATCGACCGACAGCACCTCCCGCCACTCGCCGTAGTCCATGTCGACCAGCGGCCGCATGCTGCCCGTCCCGGCGTTGTTGACCAGGACGCCGAGGCCGCCCAGCTCGTCGGCCAGCTCGTCCACCGCCGCCGAGGCCGCCTCCGGGTCGGTCAGGTCGTGCCGCCGCACCGCCGCGCGCCGTCCCGCCGCCTCGACCTCGGCGACCGTCCCCCGCGCGCCCTCCTCGTCGGACCGGAACGTGATCCCGACGTTGAAGCCGCGCCCGGCGAGCGCGACCGCCGCCGCCTTCCCGATCCCCGAGTCGGCGCCGGTGACGACCGCGACCCTGTCGTAACCGTTCACCGGTCGCTCCCGCGCCCGGGTTCGTCGTCGCGCTCGACCCCCGCGGTCGGGTCGCCCGTCCGGGTGCCCTGCTCGTCCTCGTCCTCGTACCCCTCCGCGGCGCTCGCCGTCCCCGGGACGATCCGCTCGTGCGGCCGGTCCTCCCGCCCCGAAGCGGCCCCGGGCCCCCGCTCCTCGTCCTTGCGCATGGCTCGCCTCCTCTGGTCGTCGACGGCGCCGCCTCCGGCACCGGATCAGCGGATTCTTGCCGGACGGCGCCGCCCTAACCGCCCGTCCGCGAGGTTCGGCTCACACTCCGGTTCCCGGTCGGCGGGCGATCGGGGGCAGGATGGAGGGGTGAGTCTTATCGATGAGCTTCCCTCCGGAAACGACGCCGACGCCGATTCGCTGTTCGAGGCCTTCGAACGGTGGGTGTCCGGGCGCGGGATCACGCTGTATCCCGCGCAGGAGGAGGCGCTGATCGAGGTCGTGTCCGGCGCGAACGTGATCCTGTCCACGCCGACCGGCTCCGGCAAGAGCCTGGTCGCGGCGGGGGCGCTGTTCGCCGCGCTCGGCAAGGACCAGGTCGGCTTCTACACCGCGCCGATCAAGGCGCTGGTGTCGGAGAAGTTCTTCGACCTGTGCGAGATGTTCGGCCGCGACAACGTCGGGATGATGACCGGCGACGCCAGCGTCAACGCCGACGCCCCGATCGTCTGCTGCACCGCCGAGGTGCTGGCCAACATCGCGCTGCGGGACGGCGCGCAGGCCGACATCGGGGTCGTGGTGATGGACGAGTTCCACTTCTACGCCGAGCCCGAGCGGGGCTGGGCGTGGCAGATCCCCCTGCTGGAGCTGCCGCAGAGCCAGTTCCTGCTGATGTCGGCGACGCTCGGCGACGTCACGTTCTTCCAGAAAGACCTCACCCGCCGGACCGGACGGCCGACCGCGCTCGTCACCTCCGCGGAGCGTCCCGTCCCGCTGATCTACGACTACCGGGTCACGCCGCTGCACGAGACGATCGAGGAGCTCCTCGGCGAGCAGAAGGCGCCGATCTACCTGGTGCACTTCACGCAGGCCGCCGCGATCGAGCGGGCGCAGTCGCTGATGAGCATCAACGTGTGCACGAAGGCGGAGAAGGCCCGGATCGCCGAGCTGATCGGCGGTTTCCGGTTCACGACCAAGTTCGGCAGGAACCTGTCCCGGTTCGTGCGGCACGGCATCGGCGTCCACCACGCCGGGATGCTGCCCAAGTACCGGCGGCTGGTCGAGCGGCTCGCGCAGGCCGGGCTGCTCAAGGTCATCTGCGGCACCGACACGCTCGGCGTCGGTGTCAACGTCCCCATCCGGACGGTCGTGTTCACCGCGCTCAGCAAGTACGACGGGCACCGGGTGCGGCGGCTGCGGGCCCGCGAGTTCCACCAGATCGCCGGACGCGCCGGGCGCGCGGGCTTCGACACGGTCGGGTTCGTCGTCGCGCAGGCGCCCGAGCACGTCGTGGAGAACGAGAAGGCCCTCGCCAAGGCGGGCGACGACCCGAAGAAGCGCCGCAAGGTGCAGCGGAAGAAACCGCCGGAGGGGTTCGTCGGCTGGGACGAGGAGGTGTTCCGCAAGCTGCAGGACGCCGAGCCGGAGATGCTCCGGTCCCGGTTCCAGGTCAGCCACGCGATGCTGCTGTCGGTGATCGCCCGCCCGGGCAACGCGTTCCAGGCGATGAAGCGGCTGCTGACCGACAACCACGAGGAGCCGGCGGCGCGGCGGCGGCACATCTCCCGCGCCATCGCGATCTACCGGTCGCTGCTGGCCGGGGGAGTGGTCGAGGTGCTGCCCGAGCCGGACGACCTCGGGCGGTACGCGCGGATCACCGTCGACCTGCAGGAGGACTTCGCGCTCAACCAGCCGCTGTCGACGTTCGCGCTCGCCGCGTTCGAGGTCCTCGACCCGGGCTCGCCGTCGTACGCGCTCGACGTCCTCTCGGTGATCGAGGCGACGCTCGACGACCCCCGGCAGATCCTCGCCGCGCAGCTCAACAAGGCGCGCGGCGCGGCCGTCCAGGAGATGAAGGCCGAGGGCATCGAGTACGAGGAGCGGATGGAGCTGCTCCAGGACGTCGACTACCCGAAGCCGCTCGAGGAGGAGCTCGGCGCCGCCTACGAGATCTACCGGGCGGGGCACCCGTGGGTGGGCGACCATCCGCTGCGCCCGAAGTCGGTGGTGCGCGACATGTACGAGCGGGCGATGACGTTCACCGAGTACATCGCGTACTACGAGCTGGCGCGCGGCGAGGGCCTGGTGCTGCGGTACCTGTCCGGCGCGTACAAGGCGCTGCAGCAGACCGTCCCCGAGTCGATCAAGACCGACGACCTCATCGACCTGATCGAGTGGCTCGGAGAACTGGTCCGGCAGGTCGACTCCAGCCTGCTGGACGAGTGGGAGCAGCTCGCCAACCCGGCGGACGAGCCCGACGAGCCGATCGAGGAGCGGGTCACGAAGGTCACCGCGAACGCGCGGGCGTTCCGGGTCCTGGTGCGCAACGCGATGTTCCGCCGCGTGGAGCTGGCCGCGCTGGAGCGGTACCGCGACCTCGGCGAGCTGGACCCGGACTTCGGCGCGGACGCCTGGGCGGAGGCCATGGACGGCTACTTCGCCGAGCACGACGAGCTGCTGACGGGCCCGGACGCGCGCGGGCCGAAGCTGCTCCAGATCGAGGAGGTTCCCGAGGACGCGCTCTGGCGCGTCCGGCAGGTGTTCGACGACCCGGAGGGGCATCACGACTGGGGGATCTCCGCCGAGGTCGACCTCGCGGGCTCCGACCAGGCGGGCGAGGCCGTCGTCCGGGTGACCGGCGTCGACCGGCTTTGACGCGGCGTTTCCGAGACGGGGAGGACGGGACCATGGTGCAGGTCGCGGTGGCGCAGTTCGCGCCCGGAACGAACAAGGACGAGAACCTCCGCGCGATCGGGGAGCTGGTGGCGGAGGCCGCCGGGCGCGGCGCGAAGGTCGTGGTGTGCCCCGAGTTCGCGATGTTCGCGGCGCCGAAACTGGACCGGCGCTACGTCGACTCCGCCGAGCGGCTCGACGGCCCGTTCGCGAGCGGGCTCGGCGACCTGGCGCGCGAGCACGGCGTCCACGTCGTCGCCGGGCTGAACGAGCGGCTGGACGAGCCGGACCGCATCGCCAACGTGCTGGTCGCGCTCGCCCCCGACGGGACGGTCGCCGCGACGTACCGCAAGATCCACCTGTACGACGCGTTCGGGTACGAGGAGTCGGAGATCGTCCGGCACGGCGACATCGGCGAACCCGAGACGTTCACGGCGGACGGCGTGACGTTCGGCATGCAGACCTGCTACGACGTGCGGTTCCCCGAGGTGACGCGCCGCATCGTGGACGCGGGCGCCGACGTCCTGCTGCTGCCCGCCCAGTGGGTTCCGGGCCCGCTCAAGGAGGACCACTGGCGGACGCTCGTGCGCGCCCGCGCCATCGAGAACACGATCTACGTGGCGGCCGCCGACCAGTGCGCGCCGACCGGCGCGGGCAACAGCATGATCGTCGACCCGATGGGCGTGGTGGCGGCGGCGCTGGGGGAGGCGCCGGGCGCCGCCGTGGCCGACGTCGCGCCCGCGCGGGTCGCGGCCGTCCGGGAGCGGAACCCGGCCCTGGCGCTGCGCCGCTTCACGGTCGCCCCGCGCTGACCGCGGCGCACCGGCTCGCCCCGCACCCGCTCCTGCCGCACGGGCTCCTGCCGCACGGGCGGGCGCGGGTTATATCGAGGTCGCAACGGCCCGGCCGTTTTCCGTGTGCGGACGTGCGCGGAGGGTGACGATCGGGGGGTGCGTCCTCCCCGTCACCTGCCGCCGTCCGGTTACACGCGCGCCGCGCCGAGCCCGCCGGGCCCGCCGCGCCGCGCGTCCGTCCGTCCCGCCGGGCCCCTGCTCGCCGGCCTGCTGCTCGCGGGCCTCGTGTCCGCCGTCGTGGTGGCGGGCGCCATGAGCCGGACGGAGCCGCGGACGTCCCCGGCGGACGTCCCGCCGCACCGGGCGAGCGGAACGGCGGCCCCCGGCTCGCCCGGCGCGGTTCCGCCCGGCTCAGTTCCGTCCGGCGCAGTCCCTCCCGTGGCGCGTCCCGGACGGGACGGCGCCTCGGACGGACCGGCGCCGGCGGCCTCCGGCGAGCCGTCGGCGGCGCGCGGTCCCGGCGTGCCGCCGGGGGAGCGGG
>NZ_JBHTJA010000047.1:0-52955 GCF_042675525.1 Actinomadura sediminis | reverse complement strand
CTTCGACCGGCCCCAGCACCACCAGCGCGAGGACGAACAGCAGCGCGCCGGCGGCCGCGAGGGACGTCCGCCCGGCCGCCGCGCCGGCCGCGCCCGCGCCCGCCGCGACCGTCCGGAACACGCCGCCGATGATCACGCGGGCCTCCGCGGGGCCGCCCGGCGCGGCCGCCGCCTCCCGCAGGGCCGTCACCGGCGCCGACCGCGACGCGCGCAGCGCGGGGCCGAGCGCGGCGGCGAGCGTCAGCAGCACCCCGGCCGGCGCCGCGATCAGCGGCGTGGTCGCCGCGACGGTGAGGCCGTCCAGCGCGACCCCGATGCGGTACTCGGCGAGCACCCGCCGCAGCAGCGCGGCGAAACCGAGGCCGCCGGCCAGTCCGGCCGCCGTGCCGGTGACCCCGACGATGAGCGCCTCGACACCGGCGATCGCGAGGACCTGCCGGGGTTCCGCGCCGAGCGCGCGCAGCAGCGCCCACTCGCGGGTCCGCCGCGCCGCCGTGATCGCGAACGCGGAGTGGACGGTGAACGCCGCGACGAGCAGCGCGACACCGCCGAACGCGGCGATCACGACGCGGAACGTGCCGAGGACCGGGCCCGATCCCTGGACGAGCGGTGCCGCGTGCGCCACGTCGTCCACGGCCTTCGCCCGGTCGAGGGTCGCCGCGCCGCTCTCGCCGCGCGAACCCCGCGGGGAGTCGCTCGCGTCCGCCGCGTTCGGCACGATGACGTCCGTCCGGCCGTGGGAGCCGGAGTGGGAGGAGTCGAGGCCGCTCGCGAGGGTGTCGCCGAGGACGAGCGTCCCGGTGAGGAACGCGACGCCGAGGAACACCGCGGTCAGCGTGCCCGCCAGGCGGCGCGGGCGGCCCCGGATCTCCCTGAGCGCGAGCCCGATCACGGCCGTCCTCCCGGTTCCCGCGTCCGGTCGAGGACCCGGCGGGGCGGGACCGCCCCGGACGGTTTCCGTGCCGCCGCCGTCGCGCTCATGCCGCGATACTTCCGGGACGTGCGCGGCCCGTCGTCGGGCCGGGAGATGCATCGCTTCTGCATCCTGGGGCGCATCCGGGCGCGTCCGTCTACGTCCCGGGGCGTACGTGCGGCGGGCGGGGCCCGGGCGACCTGCGCGAAGATCAATAAGACGCGTCGTCCAATTGTGATGCGGGCAACATACAAGCAGGCTTGATTGCTTGTTGGTGCGCTCGTACGGTCGAGGTGTGTCAGTAAGCGCTCGCCGACGATCCGGGACGCAGCGCCGCCACGGCGGCGGCCGCCGCACCCAGGAGGAACGCCGGTCGCGGACCAGGACACGGCTCCTGGAGGCGACCATGGAGTGCCTCGTCGACCTCGGCTGGTCCGGGACGTCCACGACCGAGGTCGCCCGCCGCGCCGGCGTCTCGCGCGGCGCCCAGCAGCACCACTATCCGACGAAGATGGTCCTGGTCGCGGCGGCACTGGAGCATCTGCTGGAGGCGCAGCGGCTGGCGTACGAGACGGCCTTCGCGGTGCTGCCCGCCGGGCGGCGCAACGTCGAGGGCGCTCTCGACCTGCTCTGGGAGGTGTTCCGCGGCCGTCCGGCCAAGGCCCTCACCGAGCTGGCCGTCGCCGCCCGCACCGACGACGAGCTGCGGCCCCTCTGCCAGGACCTCAACGAGCGGATCCTGCAGGTCATCCTGGAGACGTTCGAGCGGCTCTTCCCCGCCAACACGCTCCCCGCCGACTTCGTCCCGACGATGCTGCGCGGCGTGTTCGCGATGTTCATCGGCCTGTCCATCCAGAACGCGCTGGACGACGACGCGGACGGTCACCAGGCCGCCGTGCTGCGCCAGATCAAGGACGTCGCCCGGCTCATCGTGCCGGAACCCGGAGCACCCGAGGCCGGCGCGTCCCCCACAACCGCATAGCCCCACCCCCCGAAGTGCCGGCCGGTCCGCCGGCGCGTCACCCCCCAGGGAGCGTCACCATGCCCAAAGCCCCCACCGGCCTCGCCGACGAACTCCGCGAGCAGGTCAAGGACAAGAAGGCGTACCTCGGCGTCATCGACCGCCTGAACAAGGCGTCCGTGGAGAAGCACTGGGAGGCCTACGCCGACATCCCGTGGGACGACCCCGAGTTCAAGGTCGACAAGAACGACCCGCGCTGGGTGCTGCCCCAGTTCGACCGGCTCGGCGAGACCGAGTGGTACCGCTCGCAGCCGCCGGAGATCCAGGCGCAGATCGGGCTGTTCCGGGTCGCGACCGCGATGAAGATCGGCCTGCAGTTCGAGAACCTGCTCAAGCGCGGGCTGCTCAACTACGCGTACTGGCTGCCGAACGGCCGCCCCGAGTTCCGGTACGTCTACCACGAGACGACCGAGGAATGTCACCACGGCATGATGTTCCAGGAGTTCGTGAACCGGACGAAGATGCCGATCCGCGGCATGCCGAAGTCGCTGACGTTCGTCGCGCAGGCCGCGCCGTGGATCCCGCTCATCAGCACCGAGATGTTCTTCGTGTTCGTGCTCGGCGGCGAGGACCCGATCGACTACGTGCAGCGCAAGTCGCTCAAGAACGGGCACATCAAGCACCCGCTCGAAGAGACGATCATGAAGATCCACATCGCGGAGGAGGCCCGGCACATCTCCTTCGCCCGGCACTACCTCAAGCACCGGATCCCGCGCATGCACCCGATGCGGCGCCGCGTCCTCGGCCTGTTCACCCCGGTCGTCCTCGGCGTGATGGCCCGGATCATGCTGGCCCCGCCCGGTCCGATGGTCCGCCACTTCAACATCCCGAAGGACGTCGTGCGCGAGGCCTACCGCAGCGAGGCGTCCCAGGCCGAGATCGCCAACTCGGTCGGCAAGATCCGCGACCTGATGGCCGAGCTGGGCGTCATCGACCCCGTCGGCAAGCAGGTCTGGAAGGCGTTCGGGATCTGGGACGAGCCGAAGAAGCGCCGCCCCGTCCCGTCCGCCGAGGCCGCCTGAGCACGGGCGCGCCGACATGACGCACGAGACGCGCCCCGCCGTGGTCACGCCCGCGGCGGGGCCGGGCGGACCGTACCGGGTCGCCATCATCGGGACGGGCTTCTCCGGGCTCGGGATGGCGATCGGGCTGAAGAAGGCCGGCGTCCACGACTTCGTGATCCTGGAGAAGGCCGGCGAGGTGGGCGGGACCTGGCGCGAGAACACCTATCCCGGCTGCGCCTGCGACATCATGTCGCTGCTGTACTCGTTCTCCTTCGAACCCAAGAACGACTGGTCCCGGATGTTCCCGAAGCAGGGCGAGCTCCTGCAGTACATCAAGGACGTCGTCGAGAAGTACGATCTCGCGCAGCACATCCGGTTCCGCGCGGAGGTGACGGGCGCCGAGTACGACGACGCCACGGGCACCTGGCTCGTCACCGTCGCGGACGGTAACGGGCCGGACGGCGGCGGCCGCGGGGACGAGGTCGTCCGGGCGCGGGCCGTCGTGGCGGGCATGGGGCCGCTGCACAAGCCGAACATCCCGGAACTGCCGGGGCTGGAGTCGTTCGAGGGGGCCGTGTTCCACTCCGCCGAGTGGGACCACGACCACGACCTGACCGGCGAGCGCGTCGCCGTCATCGGGACGGGCGCGTCCGCGATCCAGTTCGTCCCGCAGATCGCGAAGAACGTCGCGTCCCTCACGGTGTTCCAGCGGACGCCGCCGTGGATCATCCCCAAGCCCGATCGCCGCGTCACCGGCCTGGAGAAGACGCTCTTCCGGCGCGTCCCGGGAGTGCAGCGCGGCTACCGCAACGGCATTTACCTGATGCAGGAGAGCTTCGTCGTCGGCTTCAAGAACCCGAAGCTGCTCAAGCTCGCCAGCGGCCTGGCCCAATGGCACCTCGCGCGCCAGGTGCCGGACCGGGAGTTGCGCCGCAAGCTCACTCCCGACTACACGATGGGCTGCAAGCGGACGCTCGTGTCCAGCGACTACTACCCGGCGCTGATGCGGCCCAACGTCGAGCTGACCACCGAGGGCATCGCCGAGGTGCGCCCGAGGTCGATCGTGACCCGGGACGGCCGCGAGCACGACGTCGACACGATCATCTTCGGCACCGGTTTCCACGTCACCGACGCGTTCGACGACGCTCGCATCACCGGTCGCGACGGGCTGAAGATCCAGGACGCGTGGAAGGACGGCATCGAGGCCCACCTCGGCGTCACCGTCGCGGGGTTCCCGAACCTGTTCCTGCTGCTCGGGCCCAACTCCGGGCTCGGCCACAACTCGATGATCTTCATCATCGAGGCGCAGGTCCGGTACGTCCTGCAGTGCCTGGCGATGCTCGACGCGTCCGGCGGGGCCCGCATCTCCGTCCGCCCGTCCGTCCAGGACCGGTTCAACGCCTGGGTGCAGCGCAAGTCCGAGGGCGCCGTGTGGGTGGCCGGGGGCTGCACCAGCTGGTACCTCGACCGCGACGGCGTCAACCGCGCCGCGTGGCCCGCGTCCACCGTCAGCTACTGGCTGCGGACGCGCCGCCTCGACCCGGCCGACTTCGAGATAGAGCCGGACGTGCGGGCGCGCGGAGCGGCGGTTTCGTGACGGGGCGCATATCGGCGGGCGGCGCCCGCCGATACAATCTCCTGCAATTGAACACACCATCTAATTAATCGAGCGGAGCGCGCAATGAGCATCGCGATCGTGACCGGAGGCGCATCCGGCATCGGCCGTGCGATCGCCACGTCCCTGGTGGCGCGCGGCGACACCGTCGTGGTCGCCGACATCAACGAGGCCGGGGCCAAGACCGTCGCCGACCGGCTGAACGGCCTCGGCCGCGGCAAGGCCGCCGCCGCCCGGCTCGACGTCACCGACGCCGACGCGGTCACCGAGCTGTACAAGGGCGTCAAGGACGAACACGGACGCCTCGACCGCGTCTTCAACAACGCCGGCATCGCCGTCGGCGGCCTGGCCGAGGAACTCACCCTCGACCACTGGAACCGCGCCATCGACATCAACCTCAAGGGCGTCGTCCACGGCGTCAACGCCGCCTACCCGATCATGCTCGAGCAGGGGAACGGCCACATCGTCAACACCGCGTCCCTCGCCGGGCTCGTCCCCATGCCCGTCGGGATCCCCTACACCGCCACCAAGCACGCCGTCGTCGGGCTCTCCCTCGGCCTGCGCGCCGAGGCCGCCGGGCGCGGCGTCAAGGTCAGCGTCGTCTGCCCCAGCTTCATCAACACCCCGCTGCTCACCAACGTCAACCCCGACCTGCCCGAGACCGCGCTCAGCGGCGACGCCACCGGCGACATCAAGAAGGCGTCGCCGTTCCTCTACACCGCCGAGAAGCTCGCCCGCGACATCATGCGCGGCGTCGACCGCAACCAGGCGCTGATCGTCGCCCCCCGGCACGGCCGCGCCGCGTGGCGGGGCGTCCGCCTCAGCCCGTCCGGTGCCGTGCGCGTCGCGCAGATCGCCGTCGGCCGCATCCGCGCGGGCAAGTAGCGCGCCCCGCGTAGGCTGGAGCGCGTGGAACGGATCCTGGTCAGCTCCTGCCTCGCCGGGCGGCCCGTCCGCTACGACGGCGCGGCCAAACCGGTCGGCGACGCCCTCTTCGAGCGCTGGCGCGCCGAAGGCCGCCTCGTCCCCTTCTGCCCGGAGGTGGCGGGCGGGCTCGCGGTGCCGCGCCCGCCCGCCGAGATCGTCGGCGGCGACGGCCGGGCCGTCCTCGCCGGCGCCGCCGCCGTCCGCACCGGCACCGGCGAGGACGTGACGGACGCCTTCCTGCGCGGCGCCCGCCTCGCCCTCGACGCCGCCCGCCGCGCCGGCGCCCGCATCGCCGTCCTCAAGGAGGGCAGCCCCTCCTGCGGCAGCGACCGGGTCTACGACGGCACCTTCACCGGCACCGCCGCGCCCGGCGAGGGCGTCACCACCGCCCTCCTCGAACGCGAGGGCGTCCGCGTCTTCGGCGAGGACGACCTCGCGGCCGTCCAGGCGCTCCTGACCGACCTCGAATCCCGCTAGCGCGCCTTCGCCGGCACACCTGCGCGGTACACGCCGGCGGCCGGTACACGCCGGCCGCTAGTACACCTCGGCGCGGCCGTACACGCCCGTCCCCGGCTCGTCGCACTGCGCGATGAACTCGGCCGGGAAGCCGGGCTCGAAGCCCGTCGCCGCCTCCAGCCGCGCCACCGCCTCCGCCGGCAGGACGACGTCCACGGCGCCGAGGTTCTCGGCGAGCTGCGCCGCGCTGCTCGCCCCGACGATCGGATGCACCCGCGGCCACCGCGCCCGCGTCCAGGCCAGCGCCACCTGCGACGCCGGCACGCCCAGCTCCCCGGCGACCTCCACCACCGCCCGCGCCACCGCGTGATCGCGTTCGCCCAGCGTGGCAGCGTCCACCCGGGTGGGGCCGGCCGGCGGCCGCGGTCCGGAGAACTTCCCCGCCAGGACGCCCCGGGCCAGCGGCGCCCCACGCGGCCACGCTCAACCCCAGCTCGTCCGCCATCGGCAGCAGCTCCCGCTCGACGTCCCGGTTCAGCAGGTTGTACGGAACCTGCAGGCCCGCGAACGGCGTCCACCCCCGCCACTCCGCGAGCGTGTTCGCGCGCGCCACCACCCACGCCGGCGCGTCCGAGATCCCGACGTACAGGACCTTCCCCGAACGGACGGCGTCGTCCAGCGCCCGCATCGTCTCCTCGATCGGCGTGCGGCGATCCCACACGTGCACCCACAGCAGATCGACGTAGTCGGTCCGCAGCCTCCGCAGGCTCCGCTCCAGCGACAGCACCAGGTTCTTGCGGTGGTTGCCGCCGCCGTTCGGATCGTCCGGATCACGGGACACCGTGTACTTGGTCGCCAGCACGAACCGGTCGCGGCGCCCCGCGAGCAGCCCGCCCAGCACGTTCTCGCTCTCCCCGTACGCCGACGCCGTGTCGATGACGTTCCCGCCCGCGTCGGCGTACGCGTCGAGCATGGGCCCGCACTCGGGACCGTCCTCGAAGAAGCTCATCGCGCCGAAGAACATCTCGGACACGCGCAGGCCGGTTCGTCCCAGCACTCGGTAACGCAAAAGACCCCTCTCGGTACGCGACGGGCGCACCGCCCGGCCGCGAACCGATTCTGGTGGCCGCCGCCCGGAAGGGGAAGCCGCTTCGCCGCCGACCGGCCGGCGGATCCGGCGACGCGCCGGCCGTACAGGGGTCAGGCGCCCGGAAGACGCCAGGTCATCGAACGTTCTGATGCGTTCCATCGGCAGGACGGATCGCCGCCGGACGGTGCCGCCCCGCGGGCCCTAACCGGCCGCCGCGTCCAGCCGGCGCAGCGCGCCCCGCACGACCTCCGGATCGGTCGTCGCCCAGAACGGCGGCAGCGAGTTCTTCAGGAAGGCGCCGTACCGCGCGGTCGCCAGCCGCGGATCGAGGACCGCGACGACGCCGCGATCGTCCATCGACCGCAGCAGCCGGCCCGCGCCCTGCGCCAGCAGCAGCGCCGCGTGCGTCGCCGCGACCGACATGAACCCGTTGCCGCCCGCCGCCGCCACCGCCCGCGACCGCGCCGACGACACCGGATCGTCCGGGCGCGGGAACGGGATCCGGTCCATGATCACGAGCTGTAGCGACGGGCCGGGCACGTCCACCCCCTGCCACAGCGACAGCGTGCCGAACAGGCACGTCCGCTCGTCTTCCGCGAACCGCGCGACGAGCTGGCTCGTCGAGTCCTCGCCCTGGCACAGCAGCGGATGCGACAGGTGGTCCTTCAGTTCGTCCGCCGCCTGCCGCGCGGCCCGCATCGAGGAGAACAGGCCGAGCGTCCGCCCGCCCGCCGCCTCGATCAGCTCGGTGATCTCGGTGAGGTAGGCGTCGGCGAGCCCGTCCCGGCCCGGCTGCGGCAGGTGCCGCGCGACGTACAGGATGCCCGACTTCGGATGGTCGAACGGGGACCCCACGTCCAGGCCCGTCCAGGCGACCTTGCTCTCCTTCTCGTCCTTGCCCGTCGCGGTGACCGCGAGCCCCTCCGCGGCCGTCCGCGCGTCCCGCGGGGCGCCGCCCTCCAGCGGCGGCAGCCCCCACTGGCGGGCGAGCGGCTCGAACGACCCGCCCAGCGTCAGCGTCGCCGACGTCAGCACCGTCGTGCGCTGCTCGAACAGCGTCGTCCGCAGCAGGCCGCCCACGCCGATCGGCGCCACGTGCAGCGCCGGCGGCCGCCTCGGGCGCCCCTCCGGCACGAACGGCTTCTCCAGCCACACCACGTCGAACCGCTGCGCGATCTCCGGCTGGAACGCCTCCAGGAGCCGCACGGCCGTGTCGTGCACGTCCTCCAGCGACGTCCGCGCCGCCTTCCGCGCGGCCATGTCCCCGGGGTCGTTCTCCTTCTTCTCCGGGCCGAGCGCGGTGACCGCGGCGTGCGCCGCGTCCCGCACGACGGCCAGCGTGTTCCCGAGCGCCGGCGACAGGACGTCCATCCGCCCGCCCGACATGTCCTCCAGCAGGACGCCGAGCCCCTCGCCCGCCTCCTTCAGCCGGTCGGCGAGGCCCTCCTCGATGAGCCGCCCGCAGCGCCGCGCCGCCGTCTCGACGGCCGCCGCGCTCAGCTCGCCCGTCGCCACCGACGTGACCCGGTCGACCAGCTCGTGCGCCTCGTCCACGATCACCACGTCGTGCTCGGGCAGGACCTGGTACTCCTCCAGCGCGTCGATCGCCAGCAGCGCGTGGTTGGTGACGACGATGTGCGCGTCCCCGGCCTGCGCGCGCGCCAGCTCCGCGAAGCACTCCGTCCCGTGCGGGCAGCGCTGGGCCCCCAGGCACTCCTTCGCGCTGACCGCGACCTGCCGCCACGCCTGCTCGCTCACCCCGGGCACCAGCTCGTCCCGGTCGCCCGTCGTGGTCTCCTCGACCCATTCGTTCAGCCGCTTGACCTGGCGTCCCAGCGACGACAGCTGCTGCGGGTCGAACAGCCCGGCGCCGCCCTCCTCCTCGTCCGGTGCGCCCGTCTGCACACGGTGCAGGCACAGGTAGTTGCGGCGCCCCTTGAGGATCGCGAACCTCAGCTCCGTCCCCAGGAGCGGCCCCAGCGCCTCCGCGAGCCGCGGCAGGTCACGGTCGACGAGCTGCCGCTGCAGCGCGATCGTCGCCGTCGACACCACCACCGTGGTCTGCTTCTCCACCGCGTGCCGGATCGCCGGGACCAGGTACGCCAGCGACTTGCCGGTGCCGGTGCCCGCCTGGGCCGCGACGTGCTCGCCCGACTCGATGGCCTCGCGGACGGCCTCCGCCATCCTCGTCTGGCCGGGACGCTCGGCGCCCCCGATGGCCTCGACGGCGGCGGCGAGCAGGGTCGCCATGTCCGGGATCTGGGTATCCAACAACTCTGGGGCGGGCACGTCGCCCGACACTACCGTCCGCCGCGGACAACCGCGTCCCGGTCGGACACCGGGACGTCCCCTTTGCGGGGGCTCGCGTTCAACGCACGGCCAGGGTCGGCCAAGATGGTGGCGTGTCTGCTGAAAGAGAAGTCCTGACCTGGGAGTTGTTCGGCGCCGCGAGCCGGGAGCTGGCGCAGGCGGTCGCCGACAGCGGCTACCGCCCCGACCTCATCCTGTCGATCGCCCGCGGCGGCCTGTTCGTCGCCGGATCCCTCGGCTACGCGCTGGACGTGAAGAACCTGCACGTGATGAACGTCGAGTTCTACACCGGCGTCGACGAGCGCCTCGACCTGCCCGTCATGCTCCCGCCCGTCCCCAACGCCGTGGACCTGTCCGGCGCCAAGGTCCTCGTCGCCGACGACGTCGCCGACACCGGCGCGACCCTCAAGCTGGTCCGCGACTTCTGCGCCGACCACGTCGCGGACGTCCGGTGCGCGGTGGTCTACGAGAAGCCCGCGTCCTCGGTCAAGTGCGAGTACGTGTGGCGGTACACCGACCGCTGGATCAACTTCCCCTGGTCCACCGAGCCCCCGGTCGTCACCAAGCCCCGCCAAGTGCTCGACGCCTGAGTTATCCACAGGCCGCGGATTCCCGACCGGCCCGCGCGCCCGGCTGCGAGGGTCGGTGGCATGAGTCCACTGGTCATCCGCTCGGCCCGAGACGCCATCGCCGCCGTCCCGTACATGCTCGGCTTCCACCCGTCCCGAAGCCTCGTCGTGATCGGCTTCGACGGCCCGCCGAACACCTGCGCCGTCCGCCTGGATTTACCGGTGGACGGCGCCGCCGGCCAGGCGTCCGGGATACTCGCCGCGAACGGCTTCCGCAGGGCCCTCCTGCTCGGATACGGCGGCCCCGACGAGGTCGCCGCCGCCGCCGTCGCCATGCGCGCGGCCCTCGCCGCCGCGGGCGTCGACACCGTCGAGGCCATCCGCGTCGACGCCCACCGGTGGTGGTCGCTGACCTGCGACGACGACTGCTGCCCCGCCGAGGGCACGCCCTACGACAGCAGCGGCAGCGTCGTCGCCGCCCAGGCGACCTTCGCCGGGCACGTCGTCCTCGCCGACCGGGACGAGCTGGTCCGCTCCGTCCGGCCCGTCCCGGACACCCCCTCCCTCCGCGCCGCCACCGAACGCGCCGAGAAACGGTTCCTCGCCAGAGCCCGCGAACCTTCCGCCCGTTTCCGCTCCAGGGCCACGGAAGAGGGAGTGGCGTTCGTCGCCGCCGCCCCCGCGGACCTCACCGACGACGAGGTCGCCTGGCTCGGCGTGCTGCTCACCGACCGCCGCGTCCGCGACGAGGCGTGGATCCGCATCGACGAGGACGCGCCGGGCGACGACATCCGGTTCTGGCGCGACGTCGTCCGCCGCGTCCGCGACCCGTACGCCGCCGGCCCCGCCGCCCTCCTCGCCTACGCGGCCTACGCCGCGGGCGACGGCGGCCTCGCCAACATCGCCCTCGACCGGGCCCTGGACGCCGACCCCGGCTACTCCATGGCGGTCCTCCTGCGCCAGATCATCAACTCCGGCATCCCGCCCTCCAAGGCCAAGATGCGCATGACGCCCCGCCAGCTCGCCGCCGCCTACGAAGAGAAGGAAGCCGGATGATCACCGCAGCCCCCGCCACACGGCCACCACGACGGCGCCCGTCGCGACCGCCGCCACCCAGAACGGAGCCGTCAGCCCGAACGCCCCGGCGATCAGCCCGCCCATGACCATGCCACCGCCCGCACCGGCGGCGTCGAGCAACGCGTGAGCACTGCCGACCCGCCCCATCAGCCGGTCCGGAGTGGCCCGCTGGCGTACGGTCGCCGCGATCGCCCCCCACACCATCGTGTGGACGCCGAACACCACCAGCACGATCGCGGCGACCCACGCCCGCTCCGTCAAGGCCAGCCCGGCATGAGTGAGGGCCTCCACCACGAGCCCGCCCCGCAGCAACGCGGCCGTCCCCACCCGTTTCCGCAGCGCCCGCGCCATCGACGCGCCCGCCAGCCCTCCGACACCGAAGGTGGTGAGCAGCCATCCGTACCCGGCCTCCGACAAGCCCAGCTGCTCCTGCGCGTACAGCACGAACACCGAGAACGCCGAACAGAACGCCAGGTTCGCCAAACCCATCGACACCGCGAGCGTCCGCAGCAGCCGGTGCGACCACAGGAACCGCACCCCCTCCGCGATCTCCGCGCGCAGGTTCCGTTCCCGGGGTTCCACAGGAGCCGGCCGCATCCGCGCCACCAGCGCCGCCGCCACCACGAACGTCGCGGCGTCGAACGCGAACGGCACGGCCGCCGCCAACCCGAACAACGCCGCTCCCAGCGGCTTGGCCAGGAACTGGTTCCCGACCGTGAACGTCGCCATGAACAGCGCGTTCGCCGACGGGAGGTGCCGCGCGGGCACCACCGACGGCAACCGCGCCACCGCCGCCGTGTCCGCGAGCGTCTCACCCGTCCCGAGCAGGAAGAAGACCACGTACAGCAGCGGAATCCCGACCGAATCCGCGGCCACGAGCACGGCCAGCCCCGCCAGCACGCCTCCGCGCAGCAGATCGACCACCAGGATGAGCCGCTGCCGATCCACCCGGTCGACGAGCGCCCCGCTCACCAGCGAGAACAGCAACCACGGCAACGTCTGGACGAACGCCGCCCCCGCCACGAGCACCGGATCCCGCGTCAGCGTCGCCGTCAGCAACGGCCCCGCGACCGCGGTGACCCCGTCACCGACATTGGACACGGCCGAAGCCGCCCAGAGCTTGATGAAGTCCGCGGACCAATAGGCACGCAAGACGAACTCCCATCGAAGAAGGAAAGGACCACGAGAGCCCCACCCACTCCGCGAACACCCGCGCCGACGCCGCGCCCCTGGACACCGGCACGTGACCACAGACGCACAACCGCCGCGCAAACCGGCTCCTGATGCAGGCCCGCGTTCGGCGCCGGTTCCGTGGCGTCCGGACGCCCGCAACAGCCGGAACCAGCACGTCCCGACCACCGCGGCCGGCCCAACCAGCGTCAGCGGGCCCACGAGGCGCGAGCAACCCGGACGGAAACGAGAGGACGCGCGGCTGCCCACGACAAGCCCCGGCCGACGACGCACTACGACACGAGCAGCCGCCGCCCCCTCACGGAGCCGCCGCCCCCACGCACACTCACGCCCGTGCTCCCGCACGGCGTTCGGCGCGCCCGCCGGCGACCGGCGGCAAGGGCCGAGGCACAGTCGCGGCCGTGCTTCCGCTCGGGTGTCGACACGTTCACCGGCAACCCGCCGTGCAGACCGAAAGGACACGCCGCCTGGACGATCATTCGCTCGGCCCCCTGCAACAGGCGGCCAGCCGTCCGTGCCCACCCGTGCCTGGTCGCGCGGCGTCGTGCTTCGCAAAGCAAGCAGAGCGTTGCGCCGCTCTCCCGAACGAACACACACCGGCTGCCAGATCGCGCGCCAGGCATGACCCAGTCGCGAATACTGCGTCCGGTGGTGGCAGCGTGCGCGGCCGGTTGCCATGCGTCTGCCGGGCTGGGGTGCTGGCGGACTTGTGCGGCGTGGCGTCCGTGCTCGGCGCCGTGCGCGTTGGGGCGGGCCGGGTTCGCGCCTGCCGCTCCAGGCGGGCGGCCGTTCGGGGCACCGCGCTTGGACGGGCGCCGCTCGTGGGGCGCTGTGGTGACGGGTGCGGCCGCGGGGCCTACGTGGTGGCGGACCGGGGGCTCGGGGGTGGGCCTGGATCGCGCCTGGGGGGCGCGGAGGACCGTGCCCGGGCGGGGCTCAGCGCGTGGCGCAGGTGTTCAGTTGTGGGCGGAGGCGGTGCCGTGGGTCTCGGTGCGCATGCGGGTCCCCTTCTCCTGGGCGGAGGTGCGAGGGGACGGTAACCCGCGGGGGCGGGCGGCGCAACGGGGTTTCCTCAGGAGGAGACGGCCTCGCCGGGCTTGCCCGGGTCGATGCGGCGGTCGGGGTTGCGGGCGTTCCAGGCGCGCATCCGCGGGGGGTAGCCGACGATCTGGACGTCGTAGACGGGTGCGCCGAGGTCGCGGGCGACCTTGCCGATGACCTCGGGGGCGCCGACGCGGCGGCGGGTCCATTCGCCGTCGTGGGCGACGGCGACCGCGGTGGTGTCGGTGGCGAAGGTCTCCGGCTCGACGAAGAACTCGACGCCGCGGCGGGACCGCGCGAAGGCGATCAGCGCCTCGATGTCGGCGTCGGTGGCCTCGCGGTCGAGCCTTGTCAGCGAGGACCCGCGATGCTTGCGGATCCCGAACCGGTCCCGGAACCTCATGATCTGCCCTGTCGGTGGGTGATGCCCCTTTTCCGGGGCTGGTCTGACGATAAACGATCGCTTGCTCGCGGCGGTTCCCGACACGGCGGTCGCGTCCCGGACGGGCGCGGCTCCGCGATCTAGACTGGCGGGGCTCGAAGATCGGGGGGAGCGGATGGACGGGCCTGGCCTGGTCCGGCGCGGGGCCGCGGCCGTGCTCGCGGCCGCGCTGTGCGGGTGGCTCAGCACGCTGGCGCCGCCCGCCGGACGGGTGGAGCTCGTGGCCGTGCAGGCGGCGCGGGAGGAGCCGAAGCCGCAGCCGAAACGGGAGCCGCCGAAGCCGCCGCCGGCGCCGGACGTCGACTGCGCGCGGGAGAAGTGCGTGGCGTTGACGTTCGACGACGGGCCGGTGCCGGGGACGGCGGAGCTGCTCGACATGCTCGACGCCAGGGGCGTCCGGGCGACGTTCTTCCTGGTGGGGGAGAAGGCCGCGGAGCACCCGGAACTGGTCCGGCGCGAACACCTGGCGGGACACGAACTCGGGAACCACGGCTACACCCACGCGGACCTGGGGGCGGCCTCGCGGGAGCGGGTGCTGTCGGAGCTGCGGAGGACGCAGGACGTCATCCGGGACGTCACCGGGTTCACGCCCGTGCTGCTGCGGCCGCCGTACGGTTCGATGTCGAAGACGCTGACGCGGGAGGCGCGGCGGCTGGGGCTGTCGCAGGTGCTGTGGTCGGTGGACCCGCAGGACTGGAGCGAACGCGACACCGGGTCGGTCGAGGAGCGGGTCGTCGAGGGGACGCGGCCGGGCGCGGTCGTGCTGATGCACGACATCCACGGTTCGACGGTGGACGCGGTTCCGGAGATCATCGACCGGCTGCGGGACGACGGGTACGTGTTCGTGACGGTGTCGCAGCTTTTCGGCGGGCGGCTCGCCCCCGGGGAGGAGTACGTCGAACGGGAATCAGGGCCGCCTCAGGGACGTCCCTGATGGTTCGGCGGGCGGTTCGCGCGGATGATGGGGGCATGAGCACTCATGGCCACCTGCGGGTGTCGGACGCCGAACGGGAACCCGCCCTCGGGCGCCTGAAGGACGCGTTCGCCGAGGGGCGGATCGACCACGACGAGTTCGACATGCGCGCGCACCTGGTGCTGACGGCGAAGACGCGGGACGACCTCGCCGCGGCGACCGGGGACCTGGTGCCCGCGCCCGCGGGGCCGGTGGCGTCCCCGGCGGGCGGGGACCGGATGGCGGCGGCGGTGGCGCACGGGCTGGGCGCGTGGACGCTGTTCGTCGGGCCGCTGGTGGTGATGCTGACGCGGGGCCGCCGGTCGGAGTACGTGCGCCGGCAGGCCGCGGAGGCCGTGAACCTGCAGTTGACGCTCCTGCTGATCACGATCGTGACGTTCGGGGTCGGCGGCATGCTGTACGCCGTGGCGTGGATCGCGTCGATCGTCGGGGCGATCTACGCGCTGGCGGGGGAGCCGTTCCGGTACCCGTGGATCCTCCGGCCGTTGAAGTAGCGCTCGGGTTTGTGGGCGCGCCCCCACGGGGAAAGGTTGACCGACCGCCTCGTAGGGAGATGGATCAGCATGCCCATGCCTTTATTCCCCTCCCTGCCTGTGATGACTTTAACGTCCGGGTTATGTGGACCGTACATGGGATGATCGATTAACTATGTTCGGGAGGGGTACATGACGGAGCTTGGGATCAAAGATGATCATCAGCGGGCGGTAGAGGCGCTCAGGCGGTCCTACGCGGCGATCCCGGCGGGCACGCCGGTGCGGCTGGCGAAGAAGACCTCGAACCTGTTCAGGTGGCGCGACCCCTCGGCGGCCCCGGGCCTGGACGTGTCCGGGTTCGACAGGGTGCTGAGCGTGGACCCGGACGAGCGGACCGCGCAGGTCCAGGGCATGACGACCTACGAGGACCTGGTCGACGCGACGCTCCCGCACGGGCTGATGCCGACGGTAGTCCCGCAGCTGAAGACGATCACGCTGGGCGGCGCGGTGACCGGCCTGGGCATCGAGTCGACGTCGTTCCGCGACGGGCTCCCGCACGAGTCGGTGCTGGAGATGGAGATCCTCACCGGCGACGGCCAGATCGTCACGGCGACGCGCGACAACGAGCACGCGGACCTGTTCTACGGGTTCCCGAACTCCTACGGGACGCTCGGTTACTCGCTGCGGCTGAAGATCGAACTGCGGCCGGTGAGGCCGTACGTCCGGCTGCGGCACCTGCGTTTCGGCGACGCGGCGTCGCTCGCGAAGGCGATGGCGGACATCACCGAGTCGCGGACGTACGAGGGCGAGGCCGTCGACTTCATGGACGGCACGGTGTTCGGCCCGTCGGAGCAGTACATCACGCTGGGGTTCTTCACGGACGAGGCGCCGTACACGTCCGACTACACCGGTCAGGACATCTACTACCGGTCGATCCAGCGGCGTTCCGTCGACTTCCTGACGATCCGCGACTACATCTGGCGCTGGGACACCGACTGGTTCTGGTGCTCGGGCGCGTTCGGGGTGCAGAACCCGCTCGTGCGGCGGGTGTGGCCGGACAAGGCCAAGCGCTCGGACGTGTACCGGAAGCTGGTCGCGTACGACCGGCGGTACCACGTCATCGCCCGGATCGACCGGTGGCGGGGTCTGCGGCCGCGCGAGGACGTCATCCAGGACATCGAGGTTCCGGTGGAGCGGCTGCCGGAGTTCCTGGAGTTCTTCCACGAGAAGGTCGGGATGAGGCCGGTCTGGCTGTGCCCGCTGCGCGCGAAGGAGCAGTGGCCGCTGTACCCGCTGGAGCAGGACCGCACGTACGTGAACGTCGGGTTCTGGGGGACGGTGCGGATCCCGCCGGGGCAGATCCCCGAGTACCACAACCGGCTGATCGAGCGCGAGGTCGCCGCACTGGACGGGCACAAGTCGCTGTACTCGACGGCGTTCTACGGCCGGGACGAGTTCTGGCGCTACTACGACGGGGAGACCTACCGGCGGCTCAAGGGTTCCTACGACCCGGACGGGCGGCTGCTGGACCTCTACGACAAGTGCGTGCGCGGGCGCTGACCTGGCGCCCGCCGTTTTCGGGGGGCCCGGCGGCGAACGGCGGCCGCCCGCGTCGGCGGCCGGCGGCCTCGCCCGTCCGGGTGGAGAGACAGGAGGGAACAAGATGACGCTGGCCAAGGTCTTCGAGCAGCTCGCCGGGCCGCAGGCGCCAGTGGAGTTCACGGCGTACGACGGATCGCGGGCGGGGGCGCCCGGCGCCGACATCCGGGTCCACGTGCGTTCGCCGTACGCGGTGTCCTACCTGGTGCATTCGCCGGGGGCGCTCGGTCTCGCCCGCGCCTACGTGACCGGGATGATCGACGTCTCCGGGGACATGATCACGGCACTGTCCACGATGCAGGCGCTGTTCGGCGAGGTGACGCCGCGGCAGAAGGCGGGGATCCTCACCGAGGTGATGCGCGACCCGCTGCTGCGCGGCGCGGTGTCCCGCCGGCTGGACCCGCCGCCGCAGGAGGCGCCGTTCAGCCGGATCCCGTCGTGGCTGCGGCACTCCAAGCGGCGCGACGCGCGGGCGATCTCGCACCACTACGACGTGTCGAACACCTTCTACGAGTGGGTGCTGGGCCCGTCGATGGCGTACACGTGCGCGTGCTTCCCGAGGGAGGACGCGACGCTGGAGGAGGCGCAGTTCCACAAGTTCGACCTGGTGGCCAAGAAGATCGGGCTGAAGCCCGGGATGCGGCTGCTGGACGTGGGCTGCGGCTGGGGCGGCATGGTGATGCACGCCGCGCAGGAGTACGGCGTGAAGGCGCTGGGCGTGACGCTGTCGAAGCAGCAGGCGGAGTGGGCGCAGAAGGCGATCGCCGACCGCGGCCTCTCCGAGCTGGCGGAGGTGCGGCACCTGGACTACCGGGACGTGACCGAGACCGGCTTCGACGCGGTCAGCTCGATCGGGCTCACCGAGCACATCGGGAAGGCGAACCTGCCGGCGTACTTCTCGTTCCTGTACGGGAAGCTGAAGCCGGGCGGGCGGATGCTGAACCACACCATCACGCGCCCGGACAACCTGGCTCCGCCGCGCAAGGAGAACGGGTTCATCAACCGGTACGTGTTCCCGGACGGCGAGCTCGAAGGTCCGGGGTACATCCAGACGCAGATGAACGACGCCGGGTTCGAGATCCGGCACCAGGAGAACCTGCGGGAGCACTACGCCCGCACGCTCACCGGCTGGTGCCGCAACCTGGACGAGCACTGGGACGAGGCCGTCGCGGAGGTGGGCGAGGGCACGGCCCGCGTGTGGCGCGTCTACATGGCCGGGTGCGTGCTCGGCTTCAACCAGAACTGGATCCAGCTGCACCAGACGCTCGGCGTGAAGCTGGACGAGAAGGGGAACTCCTCCATGCCGCTGCGTCCCGACTGGGGCGTGTGACGGCGGCGACGCTCCCGCGGGATCGACGGGCCGACCGGGTGACCGGCCGGCTCGTCGCGTTCCCGGGGGACGCGGACGGGCGTGCGCGTGTACACGCCGTCTGCCGGGGGACGGGCGTGGCGTGGAGCGTCGCAGAGGGGTAGCGGAGGTCGCCGGGGATCTGCTGGGCGTCCGGGAGCTGCGTCCGGGCCAGCGGGAGGCGATGGAGGCGCTCGCCGGCGGGCGGGACGCGCTCGTCGTGATGCCGACGGGGTCGGGGAAGTCGGCGGTGTACGAGGTGGCGGGGGTGCTGCTGGGCGGCCCGGTCGTGGTGGTGTCGCCGCTCGTGTCGCTGCAGCGGGACCAGGCGCTGGGGCTGCGGGAGAACGGTCTGGAGACGCACGTCCTGAACGCGACGGCGGGACGGGCTCGGCGTGAGCGGGCGCACGCGGCGCTCGCCGCGGACCGTCCGGCGTTCGTGTTCATGGCGCCCGAGCAGCTGCTGCGCGACGACGTGCGGGCGCGCCTGGGGGAGTCGCCGCCGCGGCTGCTGGTCGTGGACGAGGCGCACTGCATCTCCGCGTGGGGCCACGATTTCCGCCCGGACTACCTGCGGCTCGGCGCGGTCGTCGCGGCGCTGCGGGACCGTCCGGTGGTGGCGGCGCTGACGGCGACGGCCGCGCCGCCGGTCCGCGCGGAGATCGTCGAGCGGCTCGGGATGCGCGATCCGGCGGAGATCGTCAAGGGGTTCGACCGGCCGGAGATCCGGCTGTCGGTGCGCCGCTTCGGGGACGCGGACGATCGGGCCGACGCCGTCGTGCGGACCGCGGAGGAGCTGGACGGCCCGGGCATCGTCTACGCGGCGACGCGCAAGGACACGACCCGGTACGCGGAGCGGCTGCGGAGCGCGCGCGCCTACCACGCGGGGCTGCGCAAGAAGGAGCGGGACGCGGTCCAAGCGGAGTTCATGGACGGACGTACGCGCATCGTCGTCGCGACGAGCGCGTTCGGCATGGGGATCGACAAACCCGACATCAGGTTCGTGCTGCACTCGCACGTCACCGGGTCGCCGGACGAGTACTACCAGGAGATCGGCCGCGCGGGGCGCGACGGCGACCCGGCCGAGGCCGTCTGCTTCTACCGTTCCGAAGACCTCGGCCTGCCGCGTTTCTTCACCGGCGGCCTCCCGGACGAGGACACGGTCGCCGCCGTCTACGAGGCGGTGACCGAGGGGCCCGTGACGCGCCGGGAGCTCGCGGCGCGCACCGGCGTGTCCGCGCGCAGGCTGGCGGTGCTGCTGGACCTGCTCGCCGAGGCCGGGGCCGTGCGCCTGCTGCGGCGCGTCCGTCCCGTCCCCGATCCGCCGTCCCGGGACGCGGCGGTCGGGGCGGCGGTGCGCCTCGCGGGGAACCGGCGGGACGTGGAGCGGACCCGCATCGAGATGATGCGGCGCTACTGCGAGCTGACCGACTGCCGCCGCCGTTTCCTGCTGCGCTACTTCGGCGAGGCCTACGACCGGCCGTGCGGGCGGTGCGACAACTGCGAAGCGGGCCGCGCCGAAGCGCGCGCGGACAACCGCACGTTCCCGACCGGCACGCGTGTGGAGCACCGCGAGTGGGGGCCGGGGCAGGTGGTCGAGGGCGAGGGGGACCGCGTCACCGTCCTGTTCGACGACGTCGGCTACCGGGAGCTGCTCGTGGAGTCGGTCCTGGACAACGATCTGCTCAAGCGCGTCTAAACCCGGTCAACATTCCCCCTCCCCGATATCTCCGCAGGTCGAACGGGGTAGGCGGGGAGCAGGGTCGTCGAGCTCGGGGGGACGCGTGGTCATGCACATCCGCTCCCCGGTGAAGCCGATGCTGGCGGCGACGGTCGACCGGGTGCCGGAGCCGCAGGCGTGCCCGGGCGGGTGCCGGTACGAGCCGAAGTTCGACGGGTTCCGCGCGATCGCGATCGTGGACGAGGCGGGCGCGGTCCTGCTGGCGTCCCGCCGCCGCACGCGGTTCAACGAGGCGTTCCCCGAGGTGGTGGCGGCCGTGGCGGAGCTGGTGCCGCCCGCGACCGTGCTGGACGGCGAGATCGTCCGGTGGGGCCCGGGCGGGCGGCTCGATTTCGGGGCGCTGCAGCGGCGCCACGTCGCCGGGCGCCGCCGCCCGGATCTGGCCCGCGCCGAACCGTGCCACTACGTGGCGTTCGACGTCCTGGAGACCGGCGGCGCGGACCTGCGGCCGCGCCCGCTGCGGGAGCGCCGCGCGGTCCTGGAGGGGCTGCTCGGCGACGTTCCGCCCGCCGCGCGGGTGGTGGCGGCGCCGCAGACGGCGGACGTCGCGGAGGCGCGCCTGTGGTTCGAGGCGCTCGCCGAGCAGGGCATCGAGGGGCTGGTCGTGAAGGACGCCGACGGCGCGTACCTGGAGGGGCGGCGCCGCTGGCAGAAGGTGAAGCGGCGGACGACGGCGGAGGGGATCGTCGGCGGGGTCACCGGCACCCGGCAGGCGCCGGAGTCGCTGATCCTGGGCCGGTTCGACGCGGACGGGCGGCTGCGGGTGGTCGCGCGGACGACGCCGCTGCCGCCCGCCGCGCGCACCGAGCTGGCGGCGGTGCTGAACCCGGGGTCGCCCGACCATCCGTGGCCGGCCGAGCTGCCGTCGGGGTTCGCGGGCGGCCTGTACGGTTCGCACCCGCCGATCCGGTACGTCCGCACCGAGCCGGAGACGGTGGTCGAGTTCAGCGCGGACGCGGCCGTGGAGAACGGGCGCTGGCGGCACGCCGTCCGGTACGTCCGGATGCGGGCGGAGCTGGATCCGTCGGACGTGCCGCCGTTCGGCAACCCGTACTGACCGTCCCTCAGGCGGCGAGCCAGTCGAGGATCAGCCGGTTGACCTCGGCGGGCCGGTCCCGCTGCAGGAAGTGCCCGGCGCCCTGGACGAGCCGCGCCCGCGACCCCGGCGGCAGCGCGGCGACGATCGGCTCGAGGTCGCCGCCCGGTGCGACGACGTCCGCGCCCATGCAGCCGTCCTCCTCGCCGTGCAGGTAGAGGACGGGACGGACGCCGCGCGCGTCCGCCGCCTCCTGTGCGGCGGCGTAGCGTTCGACGTGCCGTCCGGGGTCGAGCATCGCGCGGTAGTAGCCGAGCGCGGCGGTGATGTTCGCGGGCGTGGCGAGGCACTCCATGACGCGGTCGACCTCCGGGGCGGGGTCGGGCGCGTCCGGCGGCGACCAGTCGCGCCACAGCCCGTCGACGAACTCGCGGTTCAGGACCGTCTCGGCGAGCGCCGTCTGGAAGACGAACACGTAGAACGACCGCTTGAGCTGCCCGTAGGCGAAGAACGAGCCGACCAGCACCTCGATGGGCGGGACGGCCATCGCGACGGCCCGGCGCCACCGGTCCGGGGCCATGCTCGCCGCCCCGTAGGTCGCGGCCGCGCCCCAGTCGTGGCCGATGATCACCGCGTCCGGGCCGCCGCCGAGGGCCTCGTGCAGCGCGACGGCGTCGGCGGCCAGCGCGCCCGTCTGGTAGGCGCCGTCCGCGGGGACGGACGTGGGCGCGTAGCCGCGCATGAACGGGGCCACGGCGCGGTATCCGGCGGCGGCCAGCTCGGGCAGGAGGGGACGCCACGTGTGCGGCGTGTCGGGGAAGCCGTGCAGGCACAGCGCCAGCGGCCCGTCCGGCGGTCCGGCCTCCAGGTAGCCGAACGTCAGCCCGTTCGCGTCGATCGTCCCGGCGGAGATGTCGGTGAAGTCGCCCATGTGCTCGCCTCCTCGTGGCGCCGCCACCCTTTCATCGCGGCGGTGGCGACGGTGTGACCTGGGTCACCTCTGGGTGAACGGACTCCCGTGCCGCACTTTACTTTGAGAGCCTACGTGTAAACCGAATCCCGTTCGGAACGATGAGGTGGCGAGAGTGCTCAAGGCCGAGGACATCAACCTGACGGACTGGGACTTCTGGCGGCGTCCCCACGACCACCGCCACGAGGCGTTCGGGGTGCTGCGAAGGCACCCCCGCCTCATCCGCTACGACGAGCCCGAGGTCGTCATCGTCGAGCAGGGGCCCGGCTACTACGCGCTGACCCGACACGCCGACGTCGTCGAGGCGTCCCGCCGCCCCCAGGACTTCTGCTCGGGACGCGGCACGATCAGCATCCCCGACATGCCCGGCGACCTGCACGAGTACTTCGGCTCCATGATCAACATGGACGACCCGCGGCACGCCAAGATCCGCCGCATCGTCTCCCGCGCGTTCTCCCCGCGGATGATCCAGCGGTTCGAGGACAAGGTCGAGGCGGTCGCCGCCGAGCTGGTGGACGGCATCGCCGCCGGCCACGGGACGGGCGACTTCGTGCAGGACGTCGCCGCCCGCCTCCCCTTGAAGATTATCTGCGACATGATGGGGATCGGCGAGGAGCACTACGGCGCCGTCCTGGACGCCACCAACGTCATCCTCGCCGGCAACGACGCGGAGTTCCTCCCCACCGGCAGCGCCGAGGAGATGGCGATGGCGCTGCTCGGCGCCGGCGAGACCCTCAAGGGCCTCGTCGAGGAACTCGGGCGCCGCCGCCGCGCCGAGCCCACCGACGACCTGACGTCCGCACTGGTGAACGCCGAGGTGGGTTCGGGCGGCGGAACCGAGCAGGGCGGGGAGTCGCTGACCGACCAGGAGCTCGGCTCGTTCTTCATCCTGCTCGTCGTCGCGGGCAACGAGACGACCCGCAACGCGATCGCGCACGGCCTCGACCTGTTCACCCGGCACCCCGAGCAGCGGGCCCTGCTCACCGCGGACTTCGACGGCCGCGTCGCGGGCGCCGTCGAGGAGATCGTCCGCTACGTGTCCCCGGTGATCTGGATGCGCCGCACCGCGACCCGCGACACGACGCTGAACGAGCACGAGATCAAGGAGGGCGACAAGCTCGTCCTGTACTACTGGTCCGCCAACCGGGACGAGTCGGTCTTCACCGACCCGGAGAAGTTCGACATCCTCCGCGACCCCAACCCGCACGTCGGGTTCGGCGGCCCCGGCCCGCACTTCTGCCTGGGCGCCCACCTCGCCCGCCGCGAGATCACCGTGATGTTCCGCGAGCTGCTGCGCCGCGTCCCCGAGATCCGGGCCGGGGAGCCCGAGCGGCTCGAGTCGAACTTCATCAACGGCATCAAGCGCCTGCCGTACACCTTCTGAGCGCGCGAACGGGCCCCGGCCGGCCGCCGGGGCCCGTTCGCGGACGGGGTCAGCGCAGCTCGCGCTTGAGGATCTTGCCCGTCGCGGTCATCGGCAGCTCGTCACGGAACTCGACGATGCGCGGGTACTTGTAGTTCGCGAACTGCTCCTTGCCCCACGCGACCAGCTCGTCCTCGGTGATCGTGGCGTCCGGCGTGCGGATCACGTACGCCTTGATCTCCTCGCCGTGGCTGTCGTGCGGGACGCCCACCACGGCGGCCAGCGACACCTGCGGGTGGGTCATCAGGACCTCTTCGAGCTCCCGCGGGTACACGTTGTAACCGCCGCGGATGATCATGTCCTTGGAGCGGTCGATGATGTAGTAGTAGCCCTCCTCGTCGCGGCGGGCCACGTCCCCGGTGCGGAACCAGCCGTCGCGGATCGCGGCCTCGGTCGCCTCGGGCCGCTTGTAGTAGCCCTTCATGATGTTGTGGCCGCGGATCGCGATCTCGCCGGGGCCCTCGCCCTCGACGTCCTTCCAGTCGTCGTCGATCAGCTTCATCTCGACGCCCCACACCGGCAGCCCGATCGAGCCGGGCTTGGTCGGGCGGTCCGGCCGGTTGAACGACGCGACCGGCGACGTCTCCGACAGCCCGTAGCCCTCCAGGACGTCCGCGCCGAACTTCTCCTTGATCCCCTTGAGGACCTCCATCGGCAGCGCCGCGCCGCCCGACACCGCGACCCGCAGGTTCTCCCGGATCGTCGCGACGTCCTCCGGGGAGGTGTCGTCGGTCAGCAGCCCCCAGTACATCGTCGGGACGCCCGCGAAGATGTTCACCTTCTCGCGGACCATCAGCGCGACGGCCTCCTTGGCGTCGAACCGCGGCTGCATCACCAGCGTCCCGCGCCGGTAGAACCCGACGTTCATGACGCACGTCTGGCCGAAGATGTGGAACAGCGGCAGCGTCACCAGCGACACGTCGTGCAGCGTCTTCGCGAACAGCGTGTCGTCCACCATCGCGTTCATCAGCAGGTTGCCGTGCGACAGCTCGGCGCCCTTCGGCTGCCCGGTCGTCCCGCTCGTGTAGATGATCACCGCGGTGTCGGTGGCCTCGCTCAGGTGCGGCTCGAACGTGCCGGGCTGCCCGCCCAGCGCCGCCCAGAACAGCTCCGCCCCCTCGATCGGCGACTCGGCCGCCGCGGGGTTCGCCGGGAGCAGGAACAGGTGCTCGCACCCGTCGGCCTGGTCGAACCCGGCCTTGCCCATCTCGCCGAGCGGCAGCTCGGGCGTCCCCTCGAAGCAGAAGAACGCCTTCGCGTCGGAGTCGTCCAGGTGGTAGGCGATCTCGCGCGGCTTGAGCAGGACGTTCAGCGGCACGACGACCGCGCCCGCCTTGAGCGCCCCGAAGTAGACCATCGGGAAGTACGGCAGGTTCGGGCTGGACAGCGCCACCTTGTCGCCCGGTCCGATGCCGCGCGACCGCAGAAGGTTCGCGACCTGGTTCGCGACCGAGTCGATGAAGGAGTACGACAGCCGCAGGTCGCCGAACACGACGGCGTCGCGGTCCGGCGTCTCGCGGGCGGCGTCCTCCAGCAGCACGGACAGGTTGAGCATGGCACTCCTCGCGCGGAACGGGTGACCGGCCGGTTGTTACCGGCGAGTCTACGAATCGTTCCGCTCATCCTGCTGTATCCGCCCGGGTCCGCGCCATGGTGCGACGCCCTTTTTGACGTGCCGTTTTGCGCCAACCGCCCGGTTGCGGGGACGGGCGTGACGGGGAGGTCACGGAGGGTCCGGGCATGCCGCTCGCGTCCGGGCCCGGCTCCGATCGTCCGCGCGCCGGTGCGCCGCCGCCCGTCCGCCCGCCCGGCCCGGTTACGATGACCGTTCCGGGAAAAGGGGGCATTGTCGTGATCATTTTCGGCTGGCGCGTGGTGTTCTTCACCTTGGGCAAGGGCGTCTTCCACTGCCCGCAGTGCGGGGGCGACCGCGAGTACCGCCGCCGGCAGGGACGCAACTTCTTCACCCTGTTCTTCATCCCGGTGCTGCCCCTGAACAAGACCGGCGGCGAGATCGTCGAGTGCGGCACCTGCCGCGGCCGCTGGGCGCCCGGCGTCCTCGAGGTCCCGACGACCGCGCAGCTCGCCCACATGCCCGCGATGCTCCTGCGGATGGCGATCGCCCAGGTCCTGCGCTCCGGCGACTACACCCACGCCCCGGCCCGCTCCCGCGCCGTCGCGGTCGTCCGCCAGGCCGGCGAGACCGGCTACGACGAGAGCGCGCTGAACGCCGACCTCGGCCGCCCGTTCGACGAGGTCCGCCGCGAGATGAGCCGCGCCTCGTCCGCGCTGGCCCCCGAGGCGCGCGAGAGCATCCTGCGCGCCGCCGCCGAGATCGCCCTCATGGACGGCCCGCTCAGCGTCTCCGAGCAGGACACCCTCGGCGCCGTCGGCGCCGACCTCGAACTGACCCGCGTGCAGATCACCGGCGTCGTCTCCCTCGCCCGCCAAGCCTCCGGGCACTGACCGCCCCGCTCCCGGGCGGGAGCCCGCGCAGTCCCCGGGCGGCGGGGGTTGCGGTTGCGCTAGGCTTGTTGTATGCATGCCAGGCTGCTCCTCGAACGGCCACGCTGACGAGAGAAGTCGGCGTGGCGGCCCCTCCTGCGGAGGGGCCGTTTCATTTCGGCGGACGGCCTGGCCCCTTTCCGGGGACTCGCTAGGGACGGAAGAGAGAGAAAGCGTGAGCAGCGACGAGCAGTACGACCCGCGGGCGGTTCAGGACAGGTGGCAGGCCCGATGGGCGGAGCTCGACCCGTTCAAGGCCGCCGAAGGCGACGATGACCGCGAGCGGCGCTACGCGCTGGACATGTTCCCCTACCCCAGCGGTGACCTGCACATGGGCCACGCGGAGGCGTTCGCGATCGGCGACGTTCCCGCCCGCTACTGGATCCAGCGCGGCTACAACGTCCTGCACCCCATCGGCTGGGACTCCTTCGGCCTGCCCGCCGAGAACGCCGCGATCAAGCGCGACTCGCACCCGGCCGAGTGGACGTACGCCAACATCGACACCCAGGCGGCCTCGTTCCAGCGGTACGCGCCGTCGTTCGACTGGTCGCGGCGGCTGCACACCTCCGACCCCGAGTACTACAAGTGGACGCAGTGGCTGTTCCTGCGCTTCTACGAGCGGGGCCTGGCCTACCGCAAGGGCGGTCACGTCAACTGGTGCCCCAAGGACCAGACCGTCCTGGCGAACGAGCAGGTCGTCGGCGGGCACTGCGAGCGCTGCGGCACCCTGGTCGAAAAGCGCGTGCTGACCCAGTGGTACTTCAAGATCACCGAGTACGCGGACCGGCTGCTGGACGACATGGAGCAGCTGGAGGGCAAGTGGCCCGAGCGGGTCCTGCTGATGCAGCGCAACTGGATCGGCCGCTCCACCGGCGCCGACGTCGACTTCGTCATCGAGGGCCGCGACGAGCCCGTCACCGTCTACACCACGCGGCCCGACACCCTGTACGGCGCCACGTTCATGGTCGTCGCCGCCGACGCCCCGCTGGCCGAGGAGATCTGCGCGCCCGACCAGCGCACCGAGTTCGAGGCGTACCGGGAGGAGGTCTCCCGGGAGAGCGAGATCGAGCGGCTGTCCACCGAGCGGGAGAAGACCGGCGTCTTCCTGGGCCGCTACGCGATCAACCCGGTGAACGGCGAGCGGCTGCCGATCTGGGCGTCCGACTACGTGCTGGCCGAGTACGGGCACGGCGCGATCATGGCGGTGCCCGCGCACGACCAGCGCGACCTGGACTTCGCGCTGAAGTTCGGGCTGCCGGTCCGCGTCGTCGTCGACACCGGCGAGGCCGACCCAGCCGCGACGGGCGTCGCCGCCCCCGGCGAGGGACGGCTGGTCAACTCCGGCCCGATCGACGGGCTGGCCAAGGCGGACGGCATCGCCCGCATCATCGAGATCATGCAGGAGCGCGGCACCGGCCGGGCGTCGGTGAACTTCCGGCTGCGCGACTGGCTGGTGTCCCGGCAGCGGTTCTGGGGCTGCCCCATCCCGATCGTGCACTGCGACGGGTGCGGCGAGGTCCCGGTGCCGGACGACCGGCTGCCGGTGCGGCTGCCCGACGGCCTGCGCGGCGCCGACCTGGCGCCCAAGGGCACGTCGCCGCTGGCCGCCGCGGCCGACTGGGTGAACACCGAGTGCCCCAAGTGCGGCGGCGCCGCGAAGCGCGACACCGACACGATGGACACGTTCGTCGACTCGTCCTGGTACTACTTCCGGTACTGCTCGCCGGGATACGAGGGCGGCCCGTTCGACGTCGAGCAGGTCCGCAAGTGGATGCCGGTCGACCAGTACACCGGCGGCGTCGAGCACGCCATCCTGCACCTGCTGTACAGCCGGTTCTTCACCAAGGTCCTGTACGACATGGGCATGGTCGACTTCACCGAGCCGTTCACGCGGCTGCTGAACCAGGGCCAGGTGATCAACCAGGGCAAGGCGATGTCGAAGTCGCTGGGCAACGGCGTCGACCTGGGCGAGCAGATCCGCGAGTTCGGGGTGGACGTCGTCCGGCTGGCGATCCTGTTCTCCGGGCCGCCCGAGGACGACATCGACTGGGCCGACGTGTCCCCGCACGGCATGTCGAAGTTCCTGTCCCGGGTGCACCGCATCGCGAGCGAGGTCGGGGCCGGCCCCGCCGCGGACCCCGCGTCCGGCGACATCGCGCTGCGCCGCGTCACCGCCCGCACCGTCGACGAGGTCACGACGCTGGTCGAGTCGCAGCGGTTCAACGTCGCGATCGCGCGGATCATGGAGCTGGTCACCGCGGCCCGCAAGGCGATCGACTCCGGGCCCGGCGCCGCCGACCCGGCGGTCCGCGAGGCCGCCGAGACGATCGCCGTGCTGCTGTCGCTGTTCGCGCCCTACACCGCCGAGGAGGCGTGGTCGCTGCTGGGCCGCACCGCCCCGGTGATCCGCGCGGGCTGGCCGTCCGCCGACCCGGCCCTGCTGGTCGAGGAGTCGGTCACCTGCGTCGTCCAGGTCGCCGGCAAGGTCCGCGACCGGCTGGAGGTGGCCCCGGGCATCGCGGGCGACGAGCTGGAGAAGCTGGCGCTGGCGTCGCCGAAGGTGCGGGACGCCCTGGGCGGCGCGGAGGTCGCGAAGGTGATCGTCCGTGCGCCGAAGATCGTGAACATCGTGCCGAAGCGCTGACACGCGAAACGGCCGCCGGGGACGCCCCGGCGGCCGTTCGTCCGTCCGTTCACATCTCGCGGTTCACATCTTGCGGAGGACCGCCACGACCCGGCCGAGGACGGACGCCTCGTCGCCGGGGATCGGCTCGTAGGCGGGGTTCTGCGGCATCAGCCAGATGTGCCCGTCCCGCCGCTTGAACGTCTTCACCGTCGCCTCGCCGTCGATCATGGCGGCGACGATGTCGCCCTGCTCGGCGACGGGCTGCTGGCGGACGACGACCCAGTCGCCGTCGGCGATCGCCGCGTCGATCATCGAGTCGCCGGTGACCTTGAGCAGGAAGTGCGTGCCCTCGCCGACGAGCTGCTTGGGCAGCGTGAAGACGTCCTCGACGGCCTCCTCGGCGAGGATCGGGCCACCGGCGGCGATGCGGCCGACGAGCGGCACGTACGCGGGCGCCTGGGCGGACGCCGTCCCGTCCGGGGCCTCGGGCTCGGTGCGCACCGGCGTCGCGCCCGGCACCCGCACCTCGACCGCGCGCGGCCGGTTGGGGTCGCGCCGCAGGAACCCCTTGCGCTGCAGGGTCCGGAGCTGGTGCGACACGCTCGACGTGCTGGTCAGCCCGACCGCCTCGCCGATCTCGCGCATGGACGGGGGATAACCGCGGCGCTGCACGGAATCGCGGATCACCTCGAGCACCATGCGCTGCCGCTGCGTCAGCCCCGACTCGTCCATCGGCCCGTCGGGCAGCTCCCGGACCTTGCTCATCGCTCGCCTCCCGGGCGCCTCGATCTCAACACTCCTGGTCATGCACGTTATCGCGCTTGGGCGCCCCGATCAAACAATTGTTCGAAGTGCCCGGGTGTTTTCTGAGGACGTCCACAGAACATCGTACAGGCGTTCGATCGGGTTTTCTCGCGCCGGGGTCCGAGATGGCCGCTTCACCCGATACGCACCGCACGGTTTGCCCGCCCGAACCCAATGTGCAAGAGGACGTTCCCGGGGGGCGTCTTGGGTGCGTTCTCGAATCGCCCCGCCCGTCCCGGTTACGGCGAACCGGGAGCGATGAAGGTCCGCCCGCGACCGCGATGCGACCCGCAAAAGAACGTCCGGGAGCCGGGCGGGATATCGGCTATGCCGGACGCGCGGACGGCGGCCCGAGTCGGCGGCCGACCGGCAATCGGCGGAGCGGCGAATCGGCGTGCGCCCGACCCGGAGTCGCAGCGTACGGCTGTGCGCGAGTCGCCGCCGAGTGCTGCGGCCGAGCCAAAGGCAAGGGGCGCTGGAGCGGCGCCGGCGACAGGCTGAAGCGGTTTCGGGCCGCGTCGGCGGGACCCGGATTGGCGGTGCCCGCCGGCATAGGGCCGGATTGCATCCGGCGCCCGAGTGGCGGGGTTCGACGGCGATTCCCATTGCGGCGGACGTCCACGGACACGGCCGGCCAAAGCGAGCGCGCCGGGACCGGGCATCGAGGCGTGCCGGATTGGCGAGCGGCCCGGCACGGCCCGCGGGCGGGGCCGATCGAAGCCCCGGTCCGCCGCCCCGAACCCGGCCGGAGCTCCGGCCGGGTTCGGAGTGCGGGGCGGATGCCGCCGGGGTCGATCGCCGCCAGGGTCGATCGCCGCCAGGGTCGTTCGGGGCCGCGGGCCGCGGACGGCCGGGCGGGACTCCGGCCGTGGCGCGCCCGGCCGGCGGACGTGCCGGACGGCGTGCGGACGGGCGCCGCGAGGAGGCCGGGGAGGCGGACGATCCCGGGCCGCCGGCCGGGCAGACGGCCGTCGCGCCGGCGGTCGCGTCGGCCGTCGGGCGCGACACGCCGGAAGCCGGATCCGATGTGGCCGGGCACGGCCGCGCGCCACCAGCGCGTCCGTGGCGGATGTGACTCGGGAGGCAGTCGATCAGGTTGCGTTGGCGTCTGCGGCCCCGTACGGTTGACCACAACATCTAGTAGTTACATCGATGGGATTAACCACAACTTGTGATTGTGGCACTGTTCTCGCGATGATGCTCCAATCGGTTCCGGGGGAGGGGGACACGTGCACTGCCCGTTCTGCCGCAACCCCGAGACCAAAGTGATCGACAGCCGTTCCACCGACGACGGGGGCGCCATTAGGCGGCGCCGCTCGTGCGCCGAATGCGGTCGGCGATTCACCACGCAGGAGAATGTCCTCGTGATGGTCGCCAAGCGAAGCGGCGTCACCGAGCCGTTCTCCCGCGACAAGATCATCGCTGGGGTGCGCAGGGCCTGCCAGGGCCGCCCGGTCGACGAGGACGCGCTCGCGAAGCTCGGCCAGCGGGTCGAGGAGGACATCCGGTCGTCGGGATCCGCGGAGATCCCCTCGCACGAGATCGGCCTCGCGATCCTGGGTCCGCTCGGTGAACTCGACGAGGTCGCGTATCTGCGGTTCGCCTCCGTGTACCGGAGCTTCGAATCGCTCGACGACTTCGCCCGGGAGATCGAGACACTGCGGAATGCCGGTTCCTCGGGGGAGCCCGGCCCGTCCCGATAGGGACGGCGGAAACACAAAGCATCGAACGTGAAGCGCCACCGCGCCGGGCATGGCCCGCGCGGCGGCGGAGTTGTTCCTGGACAGGGCCCGGCGGGAGGGCCCGAGAGGGGGAAGGTCATGACGGAGACGGTGAGCGGCTCGACGGCGCGGCGCGGCAAGGGGGCGCGCAAGGGCCTGAAAGTCGAGCGGATCTTCACCAAGCCCGGCGTGCATCCGTACGACGAGCTGACCTGGGAGCGCCGTGACGTCGTCATGACCAACTGGCGGGACGGCTCGGTGAACTTCGAGCAGCGCGGCGTCGAGTTCCCCGACTTCTGGTCGCTGAACGCGGTCAACATCGTCACGTCCAAGTACTTCCGCGGCGCCGTGGGGACCCCGGTCCGCGAGTGGAGCCTCAAGCAGCTCGTCGACCGCGTCGTGCGCATGTACACGAAGACGGGCCTGGAGAACGGCTACTTCGCGTCGGACGAGGACGCCGAGATCTTCGACCACGAGCTGAAGTACGCGCTCGTGCACCAGATGTTCAGCTTCAACTCGCCGGTCTGGTTCAACGTCGGCACGAAGTCGCCGCAGCAGGTCTCGGCGTGCTTCATCCTGTCGGTGGACGACACGATGGAGTCGATCCTCGACTGGTACAAGGAAGAGGGCGTCATCTTCAAGGGCGGCTCCGGCGCCGGCCTGAACCTGTCGCGCATCCGGTCCAGCCGCGAGCTGCTGTCGTCCGGCGGCACCGCCAGCGGCCCGGTCTCGTTCATGCGCGGCGCCGACGCGTCCGCCGGGACGATCAAGTCCGGCGGGGCCACGCGGCGTGCGGCGAAGATGGTCGTGCTGGACGTCGACCACCCCGACATCGAGGAGTTCATCGAGACCAAGGCGCGCGAGGAGGACAAGATCCGCGCGCTGCGGGACGCCGGGTTCGACATGGACCTCGGCGGCAAGGACATCGGCAGCGTCCAGTACCAGAACGCCAACAACTCGGTTCGCGTGTCGGACGAGTTCATGCACGCCGTCGAGTCGGACGGCGAGTTCGGGCTGCGCGCCCGGATGACCGGCGAGGTCGTCGAGACGGTCAAGGCGAAGGACCTGTTCCGGCAGATGGCGAAGGCCGCGTGGGAGTGCGCCGACCCGGGCATCCAGTACGACGACACGATCAACGACTGGCACACCAACCCCGAGACGGGCCGCATCACCGCGTCGAACCCCTGCTCGGAGTACATGTCGCTGGACAACTCGTCCTGCAACCTGGCGAGCATCAACCTGCTGAAGTTCCTCGGCGAGGACGGCACGTTCGACATCGCGCGGTTCGTGAAGCTCACCGAGCTGGTCATCACCGCGATGGACATCTCGATCACGTTCGCCGACTTCCCCACCGAGAAGATCGCCGAGACGACCCGCGACTACCGGCAGCTCGGCATCGGCTACGCCAACCTCGGCGCGCTGCTGATGGCGACCGGGCACGCCTACGACTCCGAGGGCGGCCGGTCCCTCGCCGCCGCGATCACCTCGCTGATGACGGGCGTCGCCTACCGCCGCTCGGCCGAGATCGCCGGCGTCGTCGGCCCGTACGCCGGGTACGCGCGCAACGCCGAGGGCCACAAGCGGGTGATGCGCAAGCACGCCGCCGCCAACGACGGCGTCCGCACCCTCCACGAGATGGACAAGTCGATTCTCGCGGCCGCCGGGAAGCAGTGGCAGGAGTGCCTGAAGCTCGGCGAGAAGCACGGCTACCGCAACGCGCAGGCGTCGCTGCTGGCCCCGACCGGCACCATCGGCCTGATGATGGACTGCGACACGACCGGCATCGAGCCGGACCTCGCGCTGATGAAGTTCAAGAAGCTCGTCGGCGGCGGCTCCATGCAGATCGTCAACCACACGGTGCCGCGCGCCCTGGAGCAGCTCGGCTACCAGCAGGAGCGGATCGAGGCGATCGTCGAGTACATCGCCGAGCACGGCCACGTCGTGGACGCCCCGGGCCTGCGGCCCGAGCACTACGAGGTGTTCGACTGCGCGATGGGCGAGCGCGCGATCAGCCCGATGGGGCACGTGCGGATGATGGCGGCCGTCCAGCCGTTCCTGTCCGGCGCGATCTCCAAGACCGTCAACATGCCGGAGCAGGCCACCATCGAGGACATCGAGAAGGTGTACTTCGAGGGCTGGCGGCTCGGCCTGAAGGCCCTGGCGATCTACCGCGACAACTGCAAGGTCGGGCAGCCGCTGTCGGCCGCCGGGAAGAAGGAGAAGGCGGAGGCCGTCGAGGCGCCCGCCGAGGTGCGCCCGGTCCGCAAGCGGCTGCCGAAGCAGCGGCCCGCGACCGTCACCCGCTTCTCCGTCGCCGGCGCCGAGGGCTACATGACCGCCTCGTCCTACCCGGACGACGGCCTCGGCGAGGTGTTCCTCAAGCTCGGCAAGCAGGGCTCGACCCTCGCCGGCGTGATGGACGCCTTCTCCATGGCGATCTCCATCAGCCTCCAGTACGGGGTGCCGCTGGAGACGTGGGTGGAGAAGTTCACGAACATGCGGTTCGAGCCGGCGGGCATGACCGACGACCCGGACATCCGCATGGCGACGTCGGTGATGGACTACATCTTCCGCCGCCTGGCGCTCGACCACCTCCCCTACGAGGAGCGCGCGGGCCTCGGCATCTTCACCGCCGAGGAGCGCGCCATGCAGGCCAACGGCGAGGACCCGGCGTCCCTCCACGAGGACGATGTGCGGCACGACGACCTCGCCCAGTCCGCGGCGATCACGCGGCCCGCGGCCCCGCAGGCGGCCCCCGCGGCGGCGAACGGCGCGCACTCGTCCGTCGACGCCATCGAGAGCCGCCAGGGCCGTACCCAGGACGCGCCGCTGTGCCTGACCTGCGGCACGAAGATGCGGCCCGCCGGAAGCTGCTACGTCTGCGAGGGCTGCGGCTCCACCAGCGGCTGCAGCTGACGCGGCGCCCGCCCTGACGGCCGCGGCCGGCAGGGCCGGTGAAGGGGGACCCGGAGATGCTCCGGGTCCCCCTCGGCGCGTTCCGGCCGGTCCCGCCCGCACCGCACCATGTCGCGCACCGTGTCGCGCACCATGTCGCGCGGTGCGGGCGCTTCTCGCCGGCGGGCTTGAGTTTCCAGCGGGTGGAAGGTGCACAGTCGTCTCATGAGCACGAGCGCGGAGCTGTTCACGATCGGGCGGCTCGCCGAGCGGTGCGGGCTGTCCACTCGGACGGTCCGGTTCTGGTCCGACGCCGGGCTGATCCCGGTGGCGGGCCGTTCGGCGGGCGGGTACCGCCTGTACGACGCGGCGGCGGTGGCGCGTCTGGATCTCGTCCGGACGCTCCGCGAGCTGGGCCTCGGCCTGGACACGGTCGAGGCGGTCCTGACGGACGCCGCCACGGTCGCCGAGGTCGCGGCGGCGCACGTCGCCGCGCTCGACGCGGAGATCCGCGTGCTGCGGACCCGCCGCGCGGTGCTCGCCACGGTCGCGAAACGCGCGACCACGACGGAGGAGACGCTGCTGATGCACAAGCTGGCCCAGATGTCCGCCCGGGAGCGGCAGGAGATCATCGACGAGTTCGTCCGGGGGGTCACGGACGGGCTCGATCCGGACTCGCCCGCGTTCGGCATCGCGGAGAACATGCGGCGGCTGCCCGAGCTGCCGGACGACCCCGCGCCCGCGCAGGTGGACGCGTGGATCGAGCTCGGCGAGCTGGTCGCGGACGAGGACTTCCGGCGGCGCGTCCGCGGCATGGCGGTCGCGGGGCGCCCCGCTGCGGAGCCGCGGTACGCCGTCGACCCCGGCGCGGTCGCCGAGCACGCCGGGCGGGCCCTGGCGGACGGGATCGCGCCCGAGTCGCCGGAGGGCCGTGCCGTCCTCGAGCGGATCACCGGCCCGGACGTCCCGGCCGCGGAGCGCGCGGGGATCGCCGACGCGATGGCAAAGTTCACGGACGCGCGCGTGGAGCGCTACTGGCACCTGCTGGCGATCATCGACGGGCGGGAGCCCGGCCCGCCCGCGGTGCCGGCCTTCGAGTGGGTCATCGCGGCGCTGCGGGCGCACTCGGGCTGATCAGGACGGCGCGCCGTCCGTGTCGTCGGCCGGGGGCGTGCCGGGCCGGGTCTCGCCGGCGCGGCGGCGGTTCGCGGCCTTGCGGCGGCCCGCGACGGGCTTGTCGTCCTCGTCCCCGGCGGGCGGGGCCGGGGGCGCTGGGGCCGGTGCGGGGGCGGACCGGCGGGACGGCGCCTTCTTCGCGGGGGGAGGCTCGGCGGGCTCCGCGGCGGCGGGCTTCGTGGAGACGGGCTTCGTGGAGATGGGCTTCGTGGAGATGGGCTTCGTGTCGGCGGGTTTCGGCTCCGCCCGGCGGAGCGATTCCACGAAGCTCTCCGCGTCCTCCTCCTCGTCGGCGTCCCGCGGTCCGTCCGGGCGTGCCGAGCGCCGCCGGACGATCCAGGCGTCGAGCGTCAGCCGCCCGCCGGCGCCCGCGGCGAACAGCAGCGCGGCCATGCCGAGCGCGACGACGAGCTCGTAGCCGTTCTGCGCGCGGCCGCCGTCCACCATGAACAGGCCCCGGTCGGCGTGCACGAACAGGAACGCGCCGACCATGTCGGCGAACAGCAGGGCGCCGGTGACCGGCAGGGCCAGCCCGGCGATCAGCGCGGCGCCGCCGAGCAGCTCGACGAACGCCGCGTACACGGCCGCGGCGGTCGGGAGGGGGACTCCGAGGGCGTCGAAGGACTCGCCCGTCGCGGTGACGCCGGCCTCGATCTTCTGCCAGCCGTGCGCCATGAAGACGACGCCCACGCCGGCCCGCGCGAGGAGCGCCGCGACGTCGTACACCAGTGACCGAGAGCGCATGCCGTCGACTCCTTCAGCACGGGGGTGGGCCCGGGTCGTCGGAGAGTATGACGGCATCCGGACGAATCGCGCGAATGTCGCAGGTGGTCCCGGCGGCGGGCGGCCCGGATCCCGTGAAGGCCCGGGAGAAATCGCTTTTTTTGCACCCTTGTCGGCCCCCTGGTGCTCGATCAGCGTCCAACGCCGGGCCGTTCACCCGGCGGGGCGTCCGTTCGCGAGGGCCTGGACGAGCCGGGTCGAGGCCGTCCGCGCGATGTGTTCGACGGTCTCGATCCCGGTTCGCATGTCCGGCCGGCGTTCGGAGAGGACGGCGATCAGCAGGACGCGGCCCGCCGCGCGGACGATGCCGATGCTGTTGATCGTCCAGAGGCCGCCGTGGGCGTCGCGGGGCAGCCAGCCGTTCTTGAGGGCGGGCATGTCGCCCGCCGCGCCGACGCCCCATGCCTGCGCCGGGGTCACGCCGGCCAGGAGGTCGCGGACGTGGCGGCGGTTCCGCGGGGACAGGGGGCCGTCCGGGGAGACGAGGGCCGCCAGGAGTTCGACCTGGTCGGCGGCGCTGGTCGTCGTGGAGCCCCAGGACCCGCCTTGCCCCGGGACCGTGTCGCGCAGGCCGAACTCCTCGTTCGCGGCGGCGAGGCCCTCGGCGCCGCCGATGGCGCGCCAGAGGGCGGTGGCGGCGTCGTTGTCGCTGACCGTGATCGCGCGCTCCGCGAGGGCCTTCTCGGCGGGCGTCGGCGGGCGGCCGTCGCGCCGGGCCCGCAGGAGCAGCGCCATGACGATGTTCACCTTGACGATGCTGGCCGTCGCGGTGCGCAGCTCGTCCCCGTACGTGTAGGAGATCCCGGTGGTGACGTCGCGCACCGCGAGCGATCCCGAGCCGGGGCGTTCCCGCAGGTAGGCGTCCAGGTCGCGGGTGAGTTCGGCGCGCTCGGCGGCGGTGAACGCGGGGGCCGGCCGGGGCGCGGGGGACGGGCGCGGGGCGATGGCGGGCACGGCGGCGGGCGGCGGGAGCGGGGCGCCCGCGGCGAGGACGGCCAGGACTGCGGTGCACGCGATCACGAGCGCGACGCTAGGCCATCGGCGCCTCATGCGCGGTTCGGCGGGGCGATCTCGTCGGGCATGGCCGGGAGTGTGGCGAGATCGTCGTTTCGCGGCTGTTTCCCCTCTTGCATGCAATGTATGTTTTGCATGCAAAGGAGGCGCATGCAGGCCGAAACGGTGTACCGGAGGTTGCGCGAGCTGATCGTCGCGGGCGACTACCCGCCCGGCGAGCGGCTGACCGAGGCGTCGGTGAGCGCGGCGCTGGCGGCGGGACGGACGCCGATCCGCGAGGCGCTGCGCAGGCTGGAGAGCGACGGCCTGGTGCGCGGCGTCGGCCGTGGCGTCGTGGTCCGCGGGTTCGGGACGGACGAACTGGGCCACGCGTACGAGGTCCGTGCGGCGCTCGAAACGCTCACCGCGCGGCTCGCCGCGGACCGCTGGTCGGCCGGGCTGATCGCTCCCGCCGCCCTCGCCGCCCTGCAGGACGACGCCGAGCTGCTGGAACGCGTGACGGCCGACCGCGACCTCGACCGGGCGATCGAGCTCAACCGCCGGTTCCACCGGGGCGTCGCCGAACTGGCCGGGAACCCGGTCGCGCTGGAGACCCTCGACCGGCTGTGGGACCGGATCGTCGTGTCGACCCGCGCGACGCTCGTCCCGCCGGAACGTCCGGACGCCGTCGCGGCCGAGCACCGGCGGCTGCTGCGGGCGATCGCGGACGGCGACCGGGACGCGGCGGGACGCATCGCGGGCGACCACGTCCGCGCCACCGGCACCGCACTGGAGTGAAGAAGGAGACGGGCATGCCGAAGACCCATCGCTACGAGGTGTCGGTCGTCTGGACGGGCAACACCGGGAGCGGCACGAGTTCGTACCGCGCATTCGAGCGGGCCCACGAGATCCGGGCGGCGGGCAAGCCGCCGATCGCGGGCAGCTCCGACCCGGCGTTCCGCGGCGACCCGGCCCGCTGGAACCCGGAGGAGCTGCTGGTGGCGTCCCTGTCGGAGTGCCACATGCTGTGGTTCCTGCACCTGTGCGCCACCGCGGGCATCGTCGTCACCGCCTATGCCGACGACCCGCTGGGCACCATGGTGGAGACGGTGGACGGCGGCGGCCGGTTCGAGGAGGTCGTGCTGCGCCCCCGGGTGACGCTGGACGACCCCGCGCGGACGGACGAGGCGGCGGCCCTTCACGAACGCGCCCACGAACTCTGCTTCATCGCGAACTCGGTGAACTTTCCGGTCCGCCACGAACCCGCGGACGCCTGAGGGCCCGGGCTCGTGACCCGAGCCTCCCCCGTCCGGGGGGTGGGAGGCCCGCACAGCGGAGGCTGCGCGTCCCGGCTTCACCGCGTCGGGCTCGCTGTCCGCGTGGAGCGCGTGGAAGCTGCCGCTCGTCTTCCTTCGTCCCGGCGACTACGCGCCCGCCGAGCATCCGGCGCTCGTGAAGGCGGTGGGAGCGGCGGAATCGCGGGTGTCGCGGCGGGGTTCATGTTGATGTGATGCACGGTGAGTACAAGGTTCCCGGCGGCAAGCTGGTGGTCGCCGACGTCGATGTCGTGGACGGGCTGCTGCGGGGCCCGCGGATCAGCGGGGACTTCTTCCTCGAGCCGGACGAGGCGCTCGACGCGATCAACGCGGCGCTGGACGGTCTCCCGGCGGGGCTGGAGGCGCGCGAGATCGGCGCCCGGGTGCAGGCGCGGCTCCCGGCGGGCACGGTGCTGCTCGGGCTGACCGCGGAGGCCGTCGGCATCGCGGTGCGCCGCGCGGTGGCGCGCGCGTCGGACTGGCGCGACCACGAGTGGCGGCTGATCCACGAGGGGCCGCAGGAACCGGCCGTCCACATGGCCCTGGACCAGGTGCTGGCCGAGGAGGTCGCCGCGGGCCGGCGGCCGCCGACGCTGCGGGTGTGGGAGTGGGCGTCCCCGGCGGTGATCATCGGGAGTTTCCAGTCGCTGCGCAACGAGGTGGACGCCGCGGAGGCGGCGCGCGCCGGGGTGGGCGTCGTCCGGCGGATCAGCGGCGGCGGGGCGATGTTCGTCGAGCCGGGGAACACGATCACGTACTCGCTGTACGCGCCGCAGTCGCTGGTCGCGGGCATGTCGTTCGCGGAGAGCTACGCGTTCCTGGACGACTGGGTGCTGGGCGCCCTCGGCGAGCTGGGCGTCGAGGCGTGGTACCGGCCGCTGAACGACATCGCGTCCGACCAGGGGAAGATCGCGGGGGCGGCGCAGAAGCGGCTGGCGGCCGGCGCGGTGCTGCACCACGTGACGATGGCCTACGACATCGACGCGGCGAAGATGACGCGGGTGCTGCGGATCGGCCGGGAGAAGATCTCCGACAAGGGGATCGCGAGCGCGAACAAGCGCGTGGACCCGCTGCGGCGGCAGACCGGCATGGCCCGCGAGGAGATCATCGAGCGGATGATCGGGCACTTCCGCGCCCGCTACGGACTCCTCCCGGACCGTCCCACCGAGGACGAGCTGCGGCTGGCCGACAAGTACGTCGCCGACAAGTTCACCACGCCCGAATGGACGGCCAGGGTCCCCTGACCGGCGGAACTACCGTACGCCGCCGAGCGTCGAGGAGTCGGGGCAGGTCGCGGGGCCCTCGCGACCGGCCGTAGGGTTCGAGGCAGCGGCGGAGGAGGATGTGTCATGTCGATGCAGAAGGGTGCCAACACCCCGGTTCAGGCGTCGTCGGTGCGGGTCGAACTCGGGTGGCGGAGCGGGGTGGGGACGCCCGACGCGGACGCGTCGGCGCTCCTGCTGGCGGACACGGGCCGGGTCCGGTCCGACGACGACTTCGTCTTCTACAACCAGCCGGTGCACGGGTCCGGCGCGGTGAAGCACGAGGGCAAGCAGCGCGGCGCGACCGTCCTGGACGTCCTGTCGGTCGACCTCGACCGGGTCGAGGCGGCCGTCGAGCGGATCGTCGTCGCGGCGTCCGCGGACGGCGGCACCTTCGGCGAGATCGACGGGCTCTACGTCCGGCTCGTGGACGCCGCGGGCGGCGCGGAGGTCGCGCGGTTCGACAGTCACGGCGCCACCACGGAGACGGCGTTCGTGCTCGGCGAGCTGTACCGGCGGCAGGGCGCGTGGAAGTTCCGCGCGGTCGGCCAGGGCTACGACTCGGGCCTCGCGGGGCTGGCGACCGACTTCGGCATCTCGGTCGACGACCCCGGTCCGGCGCCCGCCCCCGAACCGGCGGCGCCGCCCGCGCCCGCCGCGCCGCCCGCCCCGGCCCCCGCGCAGGGGCGGGGCGGCACGATCTCCCTCACCAAGAGCGCCCCGTCGGTGTCGCTCACCAAGCACGGCGCGACCTCCGGGCACATGCGCGTGAACCTCAACTGGACGGCGCGCGAGGGCGTCGCGAAGGGGCTGTTCGGCAAGCGCCGCCGCGGCGTCGACCTCGACCTGGACCTGTGCTGCCTGTGGGAGCTGCGGGACGGCCGCAAGGGCATCATCCACGCGCTCGGCGACATGGGCGCCCTCGACCGCCCGCCGTACATCCGGCTCGACAAGGACGACCGGACGGGCGCGGTCGCGACCGGCGAGAACCTGCACATCAACCTGGACCGGACGGCCGACTTCAAGCGCATCCTGGTGTTCGCCGAGATCTACGACGGCGCCGACGACTTCCGCGGCCTGGACGCCATCGCCACCCTCTACCCGGTCGGCTCCGCGCCGATCGAGATGCGGATGGACGACTGCGTGGACCATTCCCGCGACGCGGTCCTGGCGCTCATCGAGAACGTGAACGGCGAATTCGTCGTGCACCGCGAGGGCCGGTTCGTCCAGCCGCCGCCCGGCCGTCCCCGCTGGGGCAAGATGTCGGTCGACCAGGCGTACGGCTGGAACCTGGAGTGGGTCGCCTCGCGCGGCAAGGGGTGACGTCCCGGCGGGCCCGATCTTGGCATTCGTCGCCCGTGCCGCGCCGGTGCGGGCGCGGTAGGAACGAGCGTATGAGCGATCGGCCGCCGTACCCCGTGGTGCCCGCACCCCGTTTCGACGTTCCGGACGGCGAGGCGTCCGGGCGCGTCCGGGCGTTCGCCGACACGATGGCGCTGCGCCGCACCGTCCGGGACTTCTCCTCCCGCCCGATCCCGGACGGCGTGCTCGAGGACGCGATCCGCGCCGCGGCGACCGCGCCGAGCGGGGCGAACGTGCAGCCGTGGCGGTTCGTGGTCGTCACCGACCCGGCCCGCAAGCGGCGGCTGCGGGAGGCCGCCGAGGCGGAGGAACGCGAGTTCTACGAGCGGCGCGCGTCGCGGGAGTGGCTGGACGCGCTCGCGCCGATCGGCACCGACTGGCGCAAGCCGTTCCTGGAGGACGCACCGGCGGTCATCGTCGTGTTCGAAGTGCACAAGGGCCCGCACTCTCCGCGTCCGTACTACGTAAAGGAGTCGGTCGGCATCGCCGTGGGCTTCCTCCTGGCGGGGCTCCACCAGGCGGGTCTCGCGACGCTCACGCACACGCCGAGCCCCATGCGGTTCCTGAACGAGGTGTGCGGGCGCCCGCGGGAGGAGCGCGCGTACGTCGTCGTCCCGGTCGGGTACCCCGCGGACGGGGCGATGGTGCCCGACATCGGCCGCAAGCCGGTGGACGAGGTCATCGTCCGGCTGTGACCGCCTCCTTGAACGAGTCGGCGAGCTTCTTGTCGCGGCCGACGCGGACGAGCGCGGCGGTGAACCGGGCGAGGTCCTTGTCGGCGACCTTGCCGGCGAGGTCGTCCGGATCGGTGGGCAGGCCGAGCCGGTCGGCGCCCTTCTTCACCTGGTCGTCGATGTAGGGGCGCAGCCACGGCCACACGGCCTGCGCCTCGCGGCAGAAGATGTCCGCGCCGGTCGGCCCGATCCCGGGGAACTCCTGGAGCAGTTCACCGGCCCGCCGCCGGTCGCGTTCCGCCTCGATGGCGAGGCGCCGCAGGTCGCCCTTGTACTTGTCCTGGACGATCCCGGCCGTGTCGCCCAGCCGGGACGCGGTGCTCTCGTCGTACCGGACGTAGTGGCCGCGGCCCAGCGCGTCCACGCGTTCCTGCCAGGTCAGCCTGGCCATGCCGCGTGCGGTCCCGCCCCCGGCCGCGAACAGTTCGCGGGCCGCCGACAGCGCGATGCCGGACGAGATGCGGGCGCTGAGCAGGTTGGCGAGGACGAGCAGCTTGAACAGCGCGGAGGGCGTGTCCTTGAGCTCGAACCCCGCCTCTTCGGCGAACGTCTCCCCGGACTCGCGCAGCAGCTTCTTCACGACAGCGTCCATGGGTCCACCTCCCGTTCAACCGGCCTTACCCGGGGTTCGGGAGATGACGCATGCCGCGCGGGAGGGCGGCGCGGGCCGGGTCAGAGGAGGCTGAGCTGCCCTTCCCCGGCGAGCGGGTCGCGATGCTTCTTGAGGTGCCGCCAGCGCGGCAGATCGTCCAGGTACGACCACGAGAGCCGGTGGTGCGGCGTGGGCCCGGACTCCCGCAGCGTCCGCTGGTGGGCGGGGGACGGGTACCCCGCGCTGTCGGCGAACCCGTACCCGGGGTGCTCGCCGTCCAGGTCGGCCATGAGCCGGTCCCGGTGGACCTTCGCCAGGACGGACGCCGCCGCGACCGTCACCGACCGCTGGTCCGCCTTGACCTCGCAGCGGACCCGCCAGGGCGGCCGCAGGAAGTCCTGCCCGCCGTCCAGGATCACGGCGTCGGGCGGGACGGGCAGCGCCTCGAGCGCGCGGACGGCGGCGCGCCGCAGCGCCTCGGTCATCCCGACCTCGTCGATCTCCTCGGGGGCCGACGCGCCGACGGCGTGCCCGGTGAGCCAGCCGGGCAGGACCTCGGCGAACGCCTCGCGGTGGGCGCGGGTGAGCAGCTTGGAGTCGGTCAGCGCGACGGTGCGGCCGCCGCGGCCCGGCAGGACGGGCGGGGCGCTCAGGTCCGTGATCGCCGCGCACACGACGACCGGTCCCGCCCAGGCGCCGCGGCCGACCTCGTCCACCCCGGCGATCCGGACGGGACGCCCGCCGGCGGCGAGCGCCGCGCGCAGTTCGTTCTCGATCTCGTACCCGGCGGCGCGCGGGACGCCCGCCGGTGCGGCCGTCGCGGGATCCGCGCCGGCGGCGGAGTCGTCCAGGCCCGGCAGGGCACCGGTCGGGTCGGTCACGGAAGTCCCCCTGGGTGGTGCGCGGTCGGCGGGCCGCATCGGCGCGGCCCGGCGTCCAGATCCTAGGGCGCGGACCGGCCCGCCCGCGTCCGGGCGCGTCGCGGGCGACGAATGTCCTGGTCCGGGCGGCCGGGCACGCTCCATTCGGTTGCCGGGAGGTGATGCAAGTGTCTTTGTAAGAGACGACGAACCGCGCCAGGGGAGTCCCGTTCCGCGCGCCACTGCGCTTTACTCGCTTTTGATGGATTCGTTCGACAGGTCCCGCTCCCGCCCGGCGTCCGGCGTCGCGGCACGGGATCTTTTCGAGCGCCTGCGCTGGCGCTATTTCCAGGTCCCGCCCGGGGTGCGCTTCCTGGGCGGGCTGCTTCTCGTGGGTCTCGTGCTGTCGGCCATGGTGGTGCTGGACGGCCCGGTGCTGGGCACGGCCGCGTTCGCCGTGATCCTGCTCGTCGTGGTGCACCTGACGTTGCGTTCGCCGACGGGTATGGCGGTCGTCGCGGTGGTGGCTTCCTGGCTCGCGCTGTCGGTCCCCTTGGGACGGCTGTACCCGGACGGCGGCCGCCCGCCCTACCTGGCGTCCGAGTTCCTGCTGGCGTTGCTGGCCGTCCCGGTCGCGGTCGTCGCGTTCCGGCTGCGCGGGTACGCGCCGTGGCGGACGGCGGTGCTCGCGCTGGGCGCGGCGGGCGTGGTCACGGCCGCGGCGGCGCAGCCGCTGCCGGACGCGAGCGCGGCCCCCGCCTGGCTCGCCGCACTGGCCGTCCTCGCCTACCGGTGGGACCAGGCGCGCCGCAGCGTGCCCGCGGACGAGTACGAGACCGGGTGGGTGCAGGAGCAGGCTGGGACGAAGCCCCCGAAAGAGGATGCCCCGCCCGCCGCCGGCTCCGGCGGGCCGCGCCCCGATCGCCCCGACCGGCGGGACCGGCGGGACCGGCGGGACCGGCGGGACCGGCGGGACCGGCGGGACCGGCGGGACGACGACGGGGCGGCCGGCGGGGACGGCCCGGCGCAGCCCGCCGGGGTGCCCGCGGCGACCCGGGCGGCCTACGAGCAGCGCGCGGCGGCCCGCGCCGCCGACCCGGCGGATCCCCCCGAAGCCGACGCGCCGGGCGGGCGCGGCACGGACGACCGTCCGGACATCTCGGTCGAGGAGGCGCTCGCCGAGCTCGAGGCGATGGTGGGGCTGGAGCCGGTCAAGCGGCAGGTCCGCTCGATCGCCGCGTCGATCGAGGCCGCGCACCTGCGCGCCGCCGCCGGGGTGCCCACCGAGAAGCCGATGCGGCACTTCGTGTTCGTCGGCCCGCCCGGAACCGGCAAGACGACCGTCGCCCGCGTCCTCGCGAAGATCTTCTACGCGTTCGGGCTGCTGCCCGAGGCGGCGGTCGTCGAGGCGCACCGCGCCGACCTGGTGGGCGAGTACCTCGGCGCCACCGCGCTCAAGACGAACCGGCTGATCGACTCCGCGCTCGGCGGGCTGCTGTTCATCGACGAGGCGTACGCGCTGGTCAACTCGGGGGAGGGGCAGCCCGACCGGTTCGGCGACGAGGCCGTGCAGACGCTGCTCAAGCGCGCCGAGGACGACCGCGACAACCTGGTGATCATCCTCGCCGGGTACGACGCGCAGATGGCGGAGTTCCTCGACTCCAACCCGGGCCTGGCGTCCCGGTTCGGCACCCGCGTCCGGTTCCCGTCCTACCGGCCGGACGAACTGCTCCGGATCGCCGAGCACCACACGTCCCGGCGCGGAGACCGGCTGGACCCGGACGCCCGCCGCCGGCTCGCCGCCCGGTTCGAGGAGGTCGAGCGGCGCGGCATCGTCGACGACCTCGGCAACGGGCGGTTCGTCCGGTCGCTGATGGAGGCGGCGGCGCGCGCGCGGGACGTCCGCGTGGTCGACGCGGCGTCGTCGTCGGGGGCGGGCGCGGGGCCGAGCGCGGACGACCTGACGACGCTCCTCGCGGAGGACGTCGAGGCCGCGTTCGCCGAGGTCACCGAGCGGTTCCGCGGTTACGCCGAGACGCCCACGCTGGAGGAGGCGCTCGGCTCGCTGGACGCGATGATCGGGCTGGAGCCGGTGAAGCGGCAGGTCCGGGAGATCGCCGCGCAGCTGCAGGTCGCCCGGATGCGGCAGGAGCAGGGACTCGTCACCCGCCCGCCGACCCGGCACTTCGTGTTCACCGGGCCGCCCGGCACGGGCAAGACGACGGTGGCGCGCGTCCTCGGCCGCATCTTCGCCGCCTTCGGGCTGCTCGCCCGTCCCGAGGTGGTCGAGGCGCAGCGCGCCGACCTGGTGGGCGAGCACCTCGGCGCGACCGCCCTCAAGACGAACAAGGTCGTCGACTCGGCGCTCGGCGGCGTGCTGTTCGTGGACGAGGCGTACGCGCTCAGCAACCCGGGCTACTCGGGCGGCGACGCGTTCGGGCAGGAGGCCGTGCAGGTCCTGCTCAAGCGCGCGGAGGACGACCGCGACCGGCTCGTCGTCGTCCTCGCCGGCTACGAGGACGACATGGACCGTTTCCTGTCGTCCAACCCCGGCCTGGCGTCCCGGTTCGACGTCCGCGTCGACTTCCCGTCCTACGGGCCCGACGAGCTGCTGCGCATCGCGCAGCTGATCGCCGAGCAGGGCGGCGACCAGTGGGAGGACCGCGCCCTGGACGACCTGGCGCTCGTCTTCCAGCGGGCCTGCGGCACCGGCCGCATCGACGAGCTCGGCAACGGCCGCTTCGCCCGCTCGCTGTACGAGAAGGCGTGCGCGTGCCGGGCGCTGCGGGCCGCCGAGCTGGGGCCGGCCGCGACCGCCGCCGACCTGACCGTCCTCACCGCCGAGGACGTCCGCGACGCGTTCGCGGAGCTGTCGCACCGGCTCGCCTGAGCTGTCGGCGGCGTGCGGTTGAATCGGGGGATGACCTCGGTGATGTGGGAGCAGGTTCTCGCGTGGCGGATGCGGCGGCAGTTCGTCGACCGCCCGGACGCGGCGTCCGCCGTGGCGGTCGCGCGCCGCCTCGGCGGCGTGCAGGCGCAGGTGGCGTCGTCCGCCGAGCTCGCCGTGGCGGTCCGGCGCGCGGCACCGGAGCCGGGCGAGGCCGCCCGGGCCCTGGGGGAGGAGCGCACGCTCGTCAAGACGTGGGCGATGCGCGGCACCCTGCACCTGCTGCCCGCCGACGAGGCCGCCGCGTACCTGGTGCTGTGCGGCGCCGCCCGGCACTGGGAGAAGCCGAGCTGGCAGCGGGCGTTCGGCGCCACGCCCGCCGACCTGGAGGCGATCGCCGAGTCGGCCGCCCGCGCGCTGGCGGGCGGCGCCGTCCTCACCCGCGACGAGCTGACCCGGACCATCGTTGACGACACCGGTTCCGCGCATCTGGCGGAGGTCCTGGGGTCCGGGTGGGGCACCCTTCTCAAGCCCCTGGCCTGGTGGGGCGTGCTGTGCCACGGGCCCGCGCGGGGCGGCCGCGTCACGTTCGCGTCCCCGGAGGGGCGGCTGCCCTCCTGGAAGGGGCTGCCGCCGATCGACGAGGCCGCGCGCACGGTCGTCCGCGCGTTCCTCGGCGCCCACGGCCCCGCCACGCCCGACATGTTCGACAACTGGCTCATGCGGAAGGCGAACCGGAAGAAGGACGTCAAGGGCTGGTTCGCCGCCCTCGGCGACGAGCTGTGCACCGTCGACGTGGACGGCGTCCCGATGTACCTGCTCGCCGAGCACCGCGACGAACTGCTCGGCACCGGGCCGGCGGCGCCCGTCCGGCTCCTGGGCGCCTTCGACCAGTACGTCCTGGGCGCCGGGACGGGCGCGACGTACCTGATCCCGGCCGAGCACCGGAGCGAGGTGAGCCGCACCGCCGGATGGATCTCCCCGGTCGTCCTGCACGAGGGGCGCGTCGCGGGCGTCTGGCAGCCCGAAGACGGCGACGTGGCCGTCACCACCTGGGAGGACGTCCCCGCTGACCTGCTCGACGCCGAACTCGCGCGGGTGCGGCCCCTGCTGCCCTGACCGGCGGGCCGCCCGGTGAGGCCGCCCGGTGAGGCCGCCAGGCGGGGCCGTCAGGCGTCCGGCGGGGGGTCGGCGGGCCGGCCGCCGGGGAGGGCGCCGAGGGCCGTGTCCACGACGCGCTCCAGGTCCTCGCGTGCCGCGCCGCCCGCCGCCTGCACCGACAGGCCGTACGAGACGGACCAGACGTACCGGGCCAGGGCGGCGGTGTCCGTGCCGGGCGGGAGGTCGCCCTCGACGCGCGCGCGCTCGAACCGTCCGGTGAGCATCTGCTCCGAGAAGCGCCGCCGCGCCTCGGTCTCCCGGCGCGCGGTCTCGTTCTGCCGCCCGGTGACGAGCGCGCCCTGGACGAGCAGGCAGCCGCCGGGGCCGCCGGTGACGACCTCGATCGCGCCGCGCAGGATCGCCTCGGCGACGGCGCGCGCGGAGGGCTCGGCCACGGCGGCGCGGACGTACCCGGCGGGGCCCTCGGTGTACCGGTCGAGCACCTTGCGGAACAGCTCCTCCTTGTTGCCGTACGCGGCGTAGAGGCTCGGCCGGTTGATGCCCATCGCGGCGGTCAGGTCGGACAGGGCGGTGCCCTCGTAGCCCAGGCGCCAGAAGACGTCCATGGCGCGGTCGAGCCGCTCGTCGACGTCGAACTCGCGGGGTCGTCCGGTCGGCATCCGCTCGTTCCCTCCCTGGTTTGTGTATCGATCAGTATAGTAAGGTCGCGTTCAATACCGATCGGTACACAATAGGGGCTCGCATGGAACTCGAAGGCAAGACGGCACTGGTGACGGGCGGGTCGCGGGGCATCGGCGCGGCGATCGCGCGGACCCTCGCGGCGCGCGGCGCGGACGTCGCGGTCGGCTACGTGGCGTCCGCCGACGGCGCGGCGGAGGTCGTGCGCGACGTCGAGGCGGCCGGCCGCCGGGGCGGCGCCTACCGCGCGGACATGGCCGATCCGGCGCAGGTCGCGGACCTGGTCCGGACGGTCGCGGCCGACTTCGGGCGGCTGGACGTGCTGGTCAACAACGCGGGCGTGATCTCCTACGGTCCGGTCGGCGGGGAGGGCGACGACGTCGCGGCGTTCGACCGCATCTACGACGTGAACCTGCGCGGGGTGGTCGCCGCCGTCCGCGCCGCCGCGCCGCTGCTGGCCGACGACGGCCGGATCGTCACGATCGGCTCCAACCTGTCCCACCGCACCGCTTCCCCCGGGGTGGCCGACTACGCCGCGACCAAGGCCGCCGTCATCGGCTACAGCCGGGGCGCGGCCCGCGACCTGGCCCCCCGCGGGATCACCGTGAACGTCGTCCGGACGGGGTCCACCGACACCGACATGAACCCCGCGGACGGCCCGACCGCCGAACACCAGCGGAGCCTCAACGCGCTCGGCCGGTACGGGCGCCCCGAAGAGATCGCGGCGGGCGTCGCGTTCCTCGTCAGCCCCGGGGCGTCGTTCGTCACCGGGACCGTCCTCGACATCGACGGGGGCGCCCTGGCCTGACCCGGCGGGCCGCCCGGCGCGGGCGGCGGGGCGGACGTTAGTGTTCGGACCGTGGACGAGCGGGATGAGCCGGTCGAATACCGGCAGACGCGGTACAAGGCCCCCGACGGTGCGACGGAGGTGCTGCTCATCCGGCACGGCGCGTCCGCCCCGGCCCGCGCCGGCGTCCCCTTCCCGCTGGTGGACGGGCAGGGCGACCCGGAGCTCGCGCCGGAGGGGCGGGAGCAGGCGGAGCAGGTCGGCGAGCGGCTCGGCGGCGAGACCTTCGACGCCCTCTACGTGACGACGCTGCGCCGGACGCACGAGACGGCCGCGCCGCTCGCCCGCCGGCTCGGCATGGAGCCCGCCGTGGAACCGGGGCTGCGCGAGGTGCACCTCGGCGAGTGGGAGGGCGGCGCGTTCCGCCGCAAGGTCGCCGAGAACGACGCGATCGCGCAGCGGATGTTCGCCGAGGAGCGCTGGGACGTCATCCCCGGCGCCGAGCCGTCCGAGGCGTTCGCCGCGCGGGTCGAGGAGGCCCTCACCCGGCTCGCCGCGAAGCACGCGGGCGGGCGCATCGCGGTGTTCACCCACGGCGGCGTGATCGCGCAGGCCCTCGCCGCCGCGACCGGCTCCCGGCCGTTCGCGTTCCTCGCCCCCGACAACGGGTCGATCTCCCGGCTGGTCCGGATCGGCGACCTCGCGCAGGTCCGCGGGTTCAACGACGTCTCGCACCTGGACTGGTCGGCGCCCGCCCCGCTCACCTAGACGCCCGCCCGGGTGCCGGCCTGGGCCGAGAACCGCACCCGCTGTCCCGGGCGCAGCTGCGCGGCGTCCGGGACGGACGCGGCGGCCAGCACCGCGATGACGGGGTAGCCGCCGGTGGTGGGATGGTCGGCCAGGAAGACGATGGGGAGCCCGCTCGGCGGAACCTGCACCGACCCGGTGACCATTCCCTCGCTGCCCAGTTCACCGTGGCGCGACCGTTGCAGCGCCGGGCCGTCCAGGCGGACCCCGACGCGGTTGCTGTCCGGCGACACCCGGTACACGGCGGACGTGAGCGTGCGCAGCGCGTCCGGCGCGAACCAGTCGTCCCGAGGGCCGGGCAAGACCCGCAGTACCGGTGTCTCCGGCATGGACGGCCCGGGCGCCACGTCGACGGTGAGCGGGTCAAGCCCCCTGACGGAACCCAACGGAATTCGGTCTCCGGCCTTCAACGGCGCCGGACCGAGCCCCGACAGCAGGTCCGTGGAACGGCTTCCGAGCACTGCGTCCACCGCGACCCCACCGCGCACGGCCACGTAACTGCGCAGTGCGGAGACGGGCATGCCGAACTCGACGACCGCACCCGGCGGAACATGGCACGGCGCGTTCGTCCCGTACGGGCGGCCCCCGATGCTCACGGGGAGCGTCGCGCCCGTGACCGCGATCCACGCCGCACGGTGGAAGCGAAAAGCCGCCCCGCCCAACGTGAGCTCCACGCCCGCCGCGCCCTCGGGGTTGCCCACGAGCCGGTTCGCGAGCCTGAACGCGCGCCCGTCCGCCGCACCCGACCGGGGAACCCCCAGATGCGCGAGGCCGGGCCTGCCGAGGTCCTGCACGGTCGCCAGCGGCCCCGGCCGGACGACCTCGATCAACGGACGAACCGGACGCGCGTCCCCGGCCGCAGCAGCGACGGCGGATCGCGCTCGACGTCCCACAGCACCGCCGCCGTCCGCCCCAGCAGCCGCCACCCGCCCGGCGACCGCGACGGGTACACCGCCGCGTACCGTCCCGCGATCGCCACCGAGCCCGCCGGGACGGCCGTGCGCGGCGACTCCCGCCGCGGCACGTGCAGCACCGGATCCAGCCCCGTCAGGTACCCGAAACCGGGCGAGAACCCCAGGTAGGCGACCGTGTACCAGGCGTCCGAGTGGCGGCGCGCCACCTCGTCCGCCGAGAGCCCGGTCAGTTCCGCGACCTCCTCGAGATCCGCCCCGTCGTACACGACCGGGATCTCCACCGGCTCCGCGCCCGCCTCCGCGTCCTCCGGCGACGGCAGAGCCGGCAGGGCACCGGCCAGCCGGTCCATGTCCGTGCCCGGCTCGGCGACGACCAGCACCGTCCGCTCACCCGGCACCACGTCGACCACCCCCGCCGGACGGGCGTCCCGCAGCGCCGCGTCCAGCCGGTGCGCGCTCGCCAGATCGTCCGTCTCCACCAGGAGAGCCGCGTCCCCCGCCCGCAGCACCCTCACGCGAACGGCTCCAGCGCGACGCCCGCCTCCGTGAGCGCCGCCCGCACCGCCCGCGCCAGCTCCACCGCGCCCGGCGTGTCGCCGTGCACGCACATCGACCGCGCCCGCAGCTCCACATCCGTCCCGTCCGCCGCCGCGACCCGGCCGTCCACCGCCATCCGGACCGCCCGCCGCACGACCTCCCCGGCGTCGTGCACCACCGCGCCCGCCTCCCGCCGCGGCACCAGCCGCCCCGCCGGCGTGTACGCGCGGTCCGCGAAGCACTCCGCCACCACCGTCAACCCCCCGGCGACCTCGTGCACCACCGACCCCGGCAGCGTCAGCAGCGGCAGCGACGCGTCGAACGCCCGCACCGCGTCCGCCACCGCCCGCGCCTGCGCCTCGTCGCGCGCCACCCGGTTGTACAGCGCCCCGTGCGGCTTCACGTACGCGACCCGCCCGCCCTCCGCGCGCGCGATCCCGTCCAGCGCCGCGAGCTGGTACAGCACCTCCGCCGTCAGCTCCGGCGCCGCCACGTCCATCTCCCGGCGGCCGAACCCGGCCAGGTCCCGGTACGACACCTGCGCGCCGATCGTCACCCCGCGTTCCACCGCCGCCGCGCACACCCGCCGCATGATCAGCGGATCGCCCGCGTGGAACCCGCACGCCACGTTCGCGCTGGTGATCACGTCGAGCAGCGCCAGGTCGTCGCCCAGCTCCCAGATCCCGAACCCCTCACCGAGGTCGGCGTTGATGTCGATGACCGCCATGCCACGACCTTCTCAGACGATCTCCTCGCGGACGTCCTCGACCTCGTGCCGCGACGCCCACGCCTGGTAGACGCCCCGGTCGAACCTCTCCAGCCCGAGCCGCTCCGCCACCGGCGCCCTCCCGCCCGTGTACTCCACCCGCAGCCAGCCGTCCTGCTCGCCCAGCACCACGAACGGCTCCCCGCGCCAGACGCACCGGGTCGTGACGTAGTGCAGGTGATCGACCTCCGCCGCCGGAACCACCCGCAGGTACCGGTCGGGCATGACCCGCCGGAACCCCTCGGCCTCCCGCTCCGCGTACAGCCGCACGAGGTCCCCGTCCGGGCTCGCCTCGAACTCGGCCCCCCGCCACCTCGCGTAGAACCCGTGCCTGATCACGCGCGTCCTCCCGGCAGCTTCACGTGCCACCTGCGCAGATCGGCGTCGAACACGGCCACGAGCCGCTCCGTCCCCTGCGCGTCCAGCCGGTACAGCTCCGCGCCGTGCGGCAGCCGCTGACTGTCGATCTTGAACTCCGGGATCGACGGCCCCTCGCCCGGCGCGTACCCCGACCCCGGGAACGGCGCCTTCTCGATCACCCAGCCGCCCGGGACGATCCCCATGCTCCACTCGTCGATCCCGCCCAGCGGCCGCCGGAACAACCCGGGCTTCACCGCCGCCCAGCGGATCACGAACACCTGCTCGTCCGCCGGGCTGAACGGCGACCCCTCGTACACGAGCCCCAGCGCCCGCACGACCGCCGCCGGAGTGCCGAGCCCCCGCACGTCCTCGAACCGGTGCACGTACCCGGCGACCAGGTCGTACCCGCCCTCCAGGTAATGCCGGACATGGTCGCCCCGCACGACCTTCTGCATCACCACGACCGGCCGCCCCGCCGCGACGTCCTCCCCGCCCGCGTCCGGTACATGCCCGGGCGCCGCGCCGCCGGGCGCGGCGCCCGGGGGCGGTACCGACCGCCCACCGGCCCCGACCACGAGCACGTCACCCGGATCGTCCCCGCGCGCGCTCGCAGACGGCCGCGGGCCGGGAGCAGCGGGCCCGCCGGGAACGCCCGGTTCGGGCGCGGCGGGTTGCGGTGCGCCCGTTGCGTGTACCGGGGCGCCCGGGTACCCGGACGGCGCGTCGCCCGTGGCCGCCTCGTGCCCGCTCGGCCCGCCGACGTTCGGACGCGGGGAGCCGTGCGCGTGCCCGGACTGGAACTTGCCGCCGCTCCCCACGCCGATCGGCCCGGTGCCGCCCGGCGCGGCACCGGGCGCCGCCGGGGCCGGGTGTTCGCCGGGCGGGCCCTCGAGCGGGTTGCGCGGGTCGGCCCGAGGTGTGTTCGGAGTGCTCGCCGGTGGTCGGGGTGTGTCGTGAGCGCGTGCGGGGGCGGTGGGGGGCACGTCCGGGACGCCGCCGGACGGCGCCGGGACCGGAGGTTCGCCGGGTACGCGACCGTGCGCGGCGTGGGGATCGGCCTGGGACGGGCCGGGAACGCTCGCCGGTGGCCGGGGCGTGCCGTGTGCGTGTGCCGGGGCGGCGGGGGGTGCCGCCGGGGCCGGGCGCTCGCCGGGTGGGCCGCCGAGCGGGGCGTGTGGGTCGGCCTGGGACGGGCCGGGAACGCTCGCCGGTGGCCGGGGCGTGCCGTGTGCGTGTGCCGGGGCGGCGG